>CAXPUI010000187.1:0-3552 GCA_964220205.1 Candidatus Allofontibacter communis
CTTTCTTCTTCCGTCATATGCCCGAACTGATAGAGCGCGGACACCTGCTGATTGCCCAACCACCCCTTTACAAGATGAAGCGTGGAAAACAGGAAAGATATATCAAGGATGAAGGAGAGCTCACGCAGTACCTGTTGGAGGCCTCCTTGGAGGAAGCCAGCCTTGAAACCGGTCAGGATGGCAGGGTTGTCAGCGGCAGTGAACTGCAGGAGCTGGCAGAAGCCTATTATCGCATTCAGGCACAAATGGAGCGCTTAGACCGAGTATTCCCCCTGGCAATACTCAATCAGCTGATCTATCTGCCTCGCCTGAGAGTTCTTGATATGCAGGACCGGGAAACCGTTGAGAAATGGACCGTGCAATTAATGCAGGCTCTGGAGCAGTTCAATAACTCCAGGACAAGCTATGTAGCCTCTGTTGGCGAAGATACAGAACGACATGTCCATTATCCTATTATTTCCGTTATAAATCATGGGGTTACAAGGGATTATGCTTTCGGCCGGGATTTTTTTGGGTCCGCGGACTATCAAGCTTTTGCTGATTTCGCGGAGAAAATCGATAATCTTGTGAAAGACAATGGCCGCGTTATCAGGGGTGAAAAGTCGGAAAGAGTCACCGATCTTCCTGAGGCGCTGGAATGGTTGCAGAAAGAGGCGTTGCGTGGGCAATCAAGGCAGCGGTATAAAGGCCTTGGTGAAATGAACCCGGATCAACTCTGGGAAACTACCATGGATCCGGATAATCGCACCATGCTGAGAGTCACGATTGAAGACGCCATCGCGGCAGACCAGGTCTTCAATACGTTGATGGGTGATCAGGTTGAACCTCGGCGAGAATTCATCGAAGAAAATGCGCTTGCGGTAGCAAATCTCGATATCTAGCGAAGCAGAAGGTGATCAACGAATTCAGCGAGATCGGTAAAGGTCGCCTGATGGTCAGGAAAAGAGCGAAGTGTTTCTTTCCCGTTGCCGGTGAGAACCAGCACACCCTGGCAAGCTGCTGCTGCTGCCGCTTCGAGGTCTTTTGCTGAATCCCCCACAAAGTAGCCCTCCCTGAGATCCAGGTTGTGCCTGGCCGCCAGGGTCAGCAACATGCCGGGTTGCGGCTTTCTGCATCGACAGTGGTCATCGGGATGATGTGGACAATACTGAATATCGACAATTGAACCGCCTGCTGCTGATACTTCGTTAAGCATCCGTTGATGAATTGACTCGAGAGCTGACACGCTCAGTTTTCCTCTCGCGATGCCTGCTTGGTTCGTCGCGACAAAAACCTGGTAGCCGGCAGCTGTCAGTCGGGCAATAGCCTCGACCGATCCTGGCAAAGGCAGCCATTCGATGGCTGATTTAATGTAATTCGGTGAATCGGCGTTGATTACACCATCTCGGTCCAGGATGACGAAGGATGCCATGGTCAGGTGGTCTTAAACCTGGACACTATTGGAGCAACGAGAAATCAGCAAGTTCAAGAAATTTTGAACGCAAATCGCGCAACAGGGTAAGACGATTGTTCCTGATGTTCGCATCCTCAGCCATGACCATGACTTCATCGAAAAACAAGTCGATGGGTTCCTGAAGTTCAGCGAGGGCTGCCAACTGGTCGTTAACTGACTCAAAGGCTGCCAGGTCTATTCCCGCGACGCTATTATGCAGGTCTATCTCGGCAGGTTCGGTGGCTAGAGAAAGATCGAATGAATGAGGCAGGATGTTGACGTCTGCCTTTTTCAGCAGATTGGCGACACGCTTGTTTGAGGCGACAATCCTCTCTGCCGTGGGACTTGCTTGAAACTGCGCGAGGGCTTGAATAATCTCGTTCACCCGCAGAAGGTTCATGCTCATCGCCTGACCCGCGACAGCCGCGTCGACCACATCTTTACTGATATGGAGATCTTTGTAATAGCCATCCAATCGGTCGACGATATAGTTCTTTAGTGGTTCCACACTGAACCCCTTGCCGTACAGATCAGCGCTTTTCGTGACGCACTCAGCAATATCCAGCGACAGTTGATTTTCAATGCATATGCGAATAACGCCCAGCGACTGTCGTCGTAGAGCGAAAGGGTCACGGGAACCCGTGGGAGGCTGATCAATACCGAAAAGACCGGTCAGGGTATCAATCTTGTCTGCCAGCGCAACGGCGCTTGCGATTACTCCTTCTGGTAGCTCAGCGCCTGATTGGCTGGGCCGATAGTGTTGTGCTATCCCCTTAGCAACCTCGTTAGGTTCTTGATCATTGAGGGCATAGTAGCCACCCATGACGCCCTGTAGATCGGGAAATTCCCCGACCAGATCACTGACCAGATCAGCTTTTGCCAGCAGTCCAGCGCGATTGGCCAGTTTGCTGTCAGCGTCGAGTTGTCCTGCTATATAGCCGGCTAGTTCAGCGATTCGAGTTGCTTTCTCTCCGTAAGTACCCAGATCAGTTTGAAAAACGACTGAGCCCAGCTGCCCCACTTTTTGCTCAAGGCTGGATTTTGTGTCCTGGTCGAAAAAGAAAGCTGCGTCCGCGAGGCGTGGTCGGATGACCCGCTCATTACCCGCTATCACTACGGCAGGTTCAGGGCTGGCGATATTGGCTACAGTGATAAATGTAGGCAGCAGCTCACCGTTCTTTGTCAGATGAAAATAACGCTGGTGCTCTTTCATCGCCGAGATCAGGACCTCAGCTGGAACGGTAAGGAAGGCTTCATCAAAATGTCCTGCAAGAACCACAGGCCATTCAACGAGAGCCGAAACTTCATCAAGCAGTTCAGGATCAAGCGCGAGTTCGGCGTTTTCGGCCACCGCTACTTCTTCGAGGCCATCAGAAATTTCTTGCCGTCTGGCGTCGAAGTCCACTTTGACATAATGTTTCAGGCAAGTGTCTACATAGACGTCCGCGCCGGCCAGTTCAAACTCACCGTCACTCATGAACCGATGGCCCATCGACTTTCTTCCTGACTTCAGTCCAAATAGCTCAATAGGTAATTCCTGGTTGCCATACAAGCTGACCAGCCACTTGACAGGTCGGATGAACTCGGCCCGTTCGTTACCCCAGCGCATACGTCTGTCGATAGGCAGCGTTGCGAGAGCGTTCTCGAGCATCAGGGGTAACAGATCCGGGAGGGATGCACCTGGTCTGTCAGCTCTGTAGACGAGCCATTCTCCCTTCTCGGTTTGCAAGGTCTCAAGCTGGGCGACATCTTCAATACCGCATGACCGCATAAAACCCGCCAGTGCCTTACTGGGATTGCCCTGATCGTCGTAAGCGGCTTTAACTGAGGGACCTCTGCGTTCGACACGTTGATCTGGCTGTTGATCAACCAATTGTTCAATAACCAAGGCCAGGCGCCGCGGTGTTGCATGACAATGCACATCTCCGTGGGCGAGCTCAGCCTCATCCAGCTGTTCACGCATATTGTCCGCCAGGGAGAGACGCAGTTTATTGAGGGACTTTGGCGGCAGCTCTTCCGTACCGATCTCGATAAGCAGCGTATCAGTGACCACGAGCCAGTTCCTTTTCCACGAAATAGCGTGCAGCAGCTGAAGCCAGCGGAAAACCCATTTCACGTCG
>CAXPUI010000188.1:0-7291 GCA_964220205.1 Candidatus Allofontibacter communis
ATGCTTAGCGGAAACAGAAAGCCCCTCGAAGAGTCGCGGATTCAACGCAAAAAACGAGCCGTCCAATCACGGCTTATCCAGGAAGCTGAGAAGCTGATGCGCCAGCAACCTGTCGAGACCGTCACCATCCAGCAAATCACTCATGCCGCAGATGTTGGCCATGGCACCTTTTACCTGCATTTCAGCTCAAAACACGACGTCCTGCTGCGGATCGTACAGGGCATAGCAGCAGACATTGACGACAAGGTGCAACAGTATTTCGTCGACCACGATGATCCAGGATTTATCGTTTGCCAGTCCGCTCGCCTGGTGGGCCGCGCAGCCCTGGCCGATCCTCTCTGGCGATGGCTCATTGAACATTCCGGACTGCCTATCGAGGACATACGAAACGCCATCGGCCGTTTCGCAACACGCGATTTCGGCAAGGGCCTGATGAACGAACGATTCAAAGTTCCAGAGATCAAGACATCCTCCGCTGTTATCCTCGGGGGGTTTGCCAACGGATTGCAGGCTGCATTTGGCAGCCAGGATCCGGAATTGGCCATCGATCAGACCGTAGAGTTACTGTTACGATTACTGGGTATTGCTGCAGACGAAGCGGCAAACCTGGCGCACCAACCCCTGCCTGATTTAGGTATGCTTCAATCCGGCTGACAAGGAGAGGACCAAGATGAAACTAGCTACATTTACAACGACAGACAATCCATCCCCCCGGACCGGCATCGTCCAGGCTGAGTCGATTCTCGACCTGTCCACCGTGGGCGTCACCAGCGAGATGAAAACGATTATTAAAGGGGGCGTAGATATCGCGGGATTGGAACGCGCTGCCTCCGGTGCCACAAGCCTGCCCCTCGCCGATGTAAACCTGGAAGCACCCATCATGAACCCTGGCAAAATCCTGGCCATTGGCTTGAACTACGGCGATCACGTCGCGGAATCCAAGATGGAAAAGCCGGCGCATCAGATGTGGTTCAACAAACAGCACAACTGCATCAACGCTCCCTATGCCGACATAAACCTGCCAGCGGTGTCCGATAAAGTCGACTACGAAGCAGAACTCTGTCTTGTCATCGGAAGGCGCTGCAAGCACGTCCCTCGTGAGCGCGCCCATGAAGTGATTGCTGGCTATTTTTGCGGTAATGATGTCAGTGTCCGGGACTGGCAGATGCGCTCTCCCACTTTCCAGATTGGCAAATCCTTTGATACGCATGGCCCTACCGGACCCTGGTTAGTGACACCAGACGAAGTCGAGGACCCACACGCCCTCGACATCAAGTGTGTCGTGAATGGCGAGGTCAGACAGCAGTCCAACACAAAACACCTGATCTTCGATTGTTTCGATGCAATAGAGCACCTGACCCAGGCTTATGTCCTTGATGTCGGCGACATTCTGTTCATGGGCACACCCGGAGGCGTCGGTGTCGCCATGCAACCACCTTCCTTCATGAAGGCCGGTGACGTTGTCCGCGTTGAAATCGAGAAACTTGGCCACATCGAACACACGGTGGTACCGGAGCAGGCCGAGACTGTGATCGACTAGCGTCTTTTTTGCCAGGCCCAGTTCTGAGACAATCTCTTTTTTTACAATAAGGCGACCACGCCGATAGAGAGGGAAATAAAGTAATGCTCAAACCTGGAACAAGACTGAAGAGTGCTGTCTGTGATGCAGAAGTCATGGTGATCAAAGCCGGCGCGAGTGACGATTTGACCTGTGGCGGCGTCGCCCTGGCGGAAGCACCTGAGCGAACAGAAGGCGCAGAGGACAAAATGCACGGCTGCCTGATCGGCAAGCGATACGTAAACCAGGAAGAATCAATTGAGGTTCTCTGCGTCAAGAGCGGTGACGGCTCACTGTATTACGACGGCGAGGAACTCATGACCAAGGACACGAAGAAGCTGCCCTCCTCGGATTAATCATGAACATCTCGCTATTTCTCCAGATGGCAGCCGACGCCTGCCCTGACCGTCCTGCCCTGACCCACGATGGCAATCACTATACGTACGCGCAGCTCTATAATGCGGCCAAACACGCAGCCCAGACTTTTGAATCTGCGGGCTGCAAGTACGTATCGCTGCTTGATGTATCCAGCCCAGCCGTACCAATAGCCCTGATGGGTGCGGCCATGGCCGGAATACCTTATGTCCCGCTCAACTACAGGCTGAGTGAAGAACAGATCGTGCCGCTATTCGATCGGATCAGTCCCGCCTACCTGATTTCAGGTGAGCGCGATGACAACTACGACTTCAGCGGGTGGGTTGTTCAGGACTCCGATGGATTTTTGCGTGACTGTCTCGCAGCAGAACCAACTGACTATTTCAAAGACGTGGACCCGGCCGAGGTCTCGGTACAACTCTTTACCAGCGGCACAACGGGTACACCAAAAGCCGCGTTGCTGCGCCATGAGCATCTCGTTTCCTACATTCTGGGTTCCGTCGAGTTCATGGGCGCGATGGAAGAAGAGGCCGCGCTTGTTTCCGTACCTCCTTATCATATCGCCGGCATCTCGGCTGTTATGAGCAATATCTATGCGTGCCGGCAGATCGTTCAGTTACCGAACTTCGAGGCGGCTGAATGGCTGAAACTCTGCGACGATCATGCGGTAACCAGCGCTTTTGTTGTGCCTACCATGCTGACTCGGATCATAGAGGAACTCGACGACAGCCATAGCCTGGAGTCATTGCAATCCATTGCCTATGGCGGCGGCAAGATGCCCGTCCCAGTGATCCAGAAAGCCTTGTCCCGGTTCCAGGACGTGAACTTTACCAACGCTTACGGATTGACTGAGACCAGTTCAACAATCACCTTGCTCGGGCCAGACGACCACCGGGATGCGCATGCCGCTGACGACGACGCAGTCCGCGCCCGCCTGGGCTCGGTGGGCAAGGCCCTGCCTTCCGTCGAAATTGAGATCCGCGATGACGAAGGCCAGACTCTCGGCACGAACGAAGCGGGCGAAATTTATGTCCGCGGCCCACAGGTCTCAGGAGAATACGAAGGCCGCAGTGTCCTGGATAGTGATGGCTGGTTCCCCACCAGGGATGCCGGTTATCTTGATGAGGAAGGTTACCTGTTCCTCTCCGGTCGGGCTGATGACGTAATTGTGCGTGGTGGGGAAAACATGTCGCCGGGCGAAATCGAGGATCTGCTGCACGAGCACCCGGCCATTTCGGATGTCGCCGCAGTAGGGATACCGTCAGAGGAATGGGGTGAAACCGTCGCGCTGGCGGTTGTCCTTAACCCAGGACACGATTTCCCTGAAGAGGCGATCTGCGCACATATCCGGGAGCACCTGCGCTCCTCCAGGGTACCCGAAGTCATGCGCTTCGCCGACGAACTGCCTTACAACGAAACGGGGAAGCTGCTGCGTCGCGTTGTTAAAGAGTGGTTTTAGTCCTGTACTGATGAAACTCCGCCGGTGCGGGGTTTCATCAGGTAATGTCCAACAAACCACTCTTCACCACCCTTCCAGGCGAACAACTCCTGGCAGGCCATCACGAACATCCGCCATCGATGATATTGACGTCTCGTTGGTGCCGGGTTTTCCCCTGACTTCAGGCTGCTCAATGTACGATCTCGCTGCCGATCGAGATTCGCCAGCCAGTCACGGCAGGTCAGCGCATAGTGGTTGCCATTGACCCGCCAGCGCTCATCAAGAATGAGATGTTCATCAAATTTCAATGGCAGATCCCATGAAGGCATAGTACCGCCTGTAAAGAAGTGCCGAGCCATCCAGTCGCCGTCGGAGTCGTTGCTGAAAAAATAGGGGGAATCACGATGGCAGAAAATGTGAAAAAACAATCGGCCATCCGGCTTAAGCCAACTCGACGTTAACTCGAAGAGACGATGGTAGTTACGCAGGTGCTCGAACATTTCGATAGAGACAACCCTGTCGAAGATCTGAGTGGTCTGAAACTCATTGATGTCTGCCGTGATCACCTCGACGTTACTCAGCCCCTGCCTGTCCGCCCGCGCCTCGATGAATTCCCGCTGATTGTTGGAGTTACTCACCGCAACGATCCTGCTGCCGGGAAAACGCTCAGCCATGTACAGCGTTAATGACCCCCACCCGCAACCCAGCTCCAGGATATCCATCCCGTCGTCCAGACCAGCACGATTGACGGTCAGCTCGAGCATGGCCAACTCCGCCTCGTCCAATGTCGTGGAATCGCTTTCATAGTAGCTGCAGCTGTACTTCAAACGCGAACCCAGCATCGCTTCAAAAAAACCGGCGGGTACTTCATAGTGCTGGTCATTCGCGGATTCGGTATGGACAGCGAGTGGACCCTCGCTCATCTGCCGGATCATATCCACCAGGTCCGTATCAGCCTGGTCCTTCAACCGCCCCCTCAGCAGCATCCTGATCCCCTGCCGCGTCATGTAATCAGGTGCCAATCCTGCTTCTGCGATAGCGATGGCTGACTTCATGCCAGTACCCTCCGATATTCAGGCTTATGGAACTGCAGGTGAACACAACTGATGGCGCGTTCCATAAAGCCTCCTTCACAATAGGCAAGGTAGTAATCCCACATCCGGATAAAGTAGTCATCGAAGCCAAGTTCGCGAACCTGAGGGACGGCTTCCCAGAAGGCTTCTCGCCACTTGTGCAGGGTTACCGCGTAGTGTTCCGTGATGTCCTCCAGTCCGTAGGCGCGTAGGTCTGTGGTGCGGGTAGCCTCAGCCATCAACATCGTGATTGAAGGCAAAGCACCACCCGGGAAGATATAACGCTGGATAAAGTCCACTGCCCGACTGGCTGCGTGAAAACGCTGGTCAGCAATCGTAATTGCCTGGAGGAGCATGGTAGCTCCAGGTTTAAGCAAGGATGCACATTTCTGGAGGTAAGTGGATATGTGCTCCAGCCCAACAGCCTCAATCATTTCAATAGAGACCAGCTTATCAAAAGCACCCGACAGCTCCCGGTAATCCTGATTCAGCACAGTGACCTGTCCAGTTAGCCCGGCTGCTTCAACCTTTGCCCTGGCATGCTCATACTGTTCAGTCGAAATGGTTGTTGTGGTCACCCGGCAACCATAGTTCTGTGCTGCATAGACTGCCAGGCCACCCCATCCGGTACCGATCTCCAGAAGGTGGTCATCTTCACCCAGCGAGAGTTTTTCACAGACAACGGCCATTTTATTGACCGAGGCCTGTTCCATGGAGTCCGAGCGGCTGGGGAATACGCCCGACGAATACATCATCGTTGGATCCAGGAAAAGCTGAAAGAACTCGTTACCCAGATCATAGTGCTCTGCGATGTTACGCCGGCTTCCGGACAAGGAATCCCTCCGGCCCAGGTGATAAAGCTTCAACCCGAGACGGCGGACCCAGGACATTCTGGTCTCCATATCTTCCAGGATCTGCCTGTTCTGCAGGAAGAGGCGTATAACGCTGGTAAGGTCGTCCGTACTCCAATCACCATCCATATAGGCTTCGGCTGCTCCGACTGAACCACCACGTATCAACTTACGAAACACAACCTGATCGTGAACCCTGACGATGCAGTTCGGGCCTTCGTCGTCCTGACCAAACGTCTGCGTGATCCCTGCATTCACGACAGTCAAGCTCCCTCGCCTGATTTGCCCCAATAGCTTGTAGGCCAAGCGCGTGCTGAGGTCACCAGAGTGAGACTGCGACAACCCATCCAGAGGTGTGCGCGCAGATACAACAGTTTCTTTCATAAAACAGATTTCCTTGAATGCTGTGACGACAAGGGCCCTCGCTCAGGATGAGGAAAAAAACGTGCCTTTTTGAGCCAGAGGCGCAAAGCCTGATAGTAAATTCTCGCAGCAGTCATGATCGGCTGCCAGCCGTAGCTGAAGATGACCTGCGATGCCCTGCCGTTGCCCTGCGGCAGAGCTTGCAGGTCGAGGGATGCGGCAAAGTGCATGTCTCCATTCTTGAGCACCTTGATGCCAACCCTCAGCTCTTCCCCCGGGGCCGGTAGAGCAAATTCATAGTCGAGGTCCATCGGCATGAACGGCGATACGTGCAGCTCTTTCACCTGGTGGATTGCTGATGACCCACCATCCCAGGCCAGGACGTAGGAATGACGTTCACCCCAGGGAGTATTGTGCACCTCGACGACGACATAGCCCGGCTCACTTTTTGCGGCCGGATAACAATAGTAAAGGCTGATGGGATTCATACAGACACCCAGCTGACGCAAGGTCGTCAGTGCGAACACTTTGCCCGTGAAAGGTGCTCCCGTCTGTTCGGCGACCCTGGTTCTGACCGCGTCCCCAAGAGTCCCTTCACCAGGCAGATAATCCTGCCGACAGTAGGACAGCAGATTAAACCTGTCCTTGGAAATCAACAAACTCGAGGAACAGAATTCATCGATGCCATCAAGGTCCAACCACGCATACCAAACCCTGTACGAGAATCCGTGTGCTGGTGCTCCTCGACCATGACTCACCGTACCGACATAAAACCTGCTTAGCATACGTTCACACCAAGCTGTTCGCAGACTCGCAGCGCACTCACCACACCATCTTCATGGAAGCCATTTTGCCAGTATGCGCCGGCATAATAGGTGCGCTGCTGCCCGGAAACCTTCTCCCACTCTTTCTGAGCACTCAACATATCATGATCGTAAAACGGATGATCATACTGCATGACAGCCAGGACCTTGTCATCATCAATAATCCCTGGATCATTCAACGTTACCAGCACCGGCGTTTCGACCGGCAGATGCTGAAGACGGTTCATGTAATACGTCAACGCTGCCTGGCCTTCGTCCCGCTCGAGATGGTAGTTCCAGCTCGCCCACGCTAGCTGTCGCTGCGGCATGATTCGGGCATCTGTATGCAACTTCGCTTCATTGCGGCTGTATTTCATTCGTCGAAAAATACTACGTTCCTCAGGGCTTGGATCAGCCAGCATGGATAGCACCTGGTCACTGTGGACAGCGACCACGGCATAGTCGAACGAATCCTGCGTCTCTGGGGTCACAATTCGCACTGCTTCTTTATCTCGCTCTATCCGGATCACCGAGGATGACAACCTGAGATCGCTGAGTTGGGAGACCACCTTGTTAACGTATGTCTTGGAGCCCCCCTCTATCACGCGCCATTGGGGGCGATCGCGTAAATCCAGTAGCCCGTGATGATCGAAGAACCTGACCAGCGCTTCTATGGGAAACTCGGTAATGGATCCTGTGCCGGTCGACCAGATCGCCGCCGCCATCGGTAGCAGATAACGCGAACAGAATTCCGGGCTATAGCGATACTTGTCGAGGTAAGCCCGGGTATCGAGCAGACGATCCGCATCGTTCAGTTTCCGTGATTCGCG
>CAXPUI010000189.1:0-3082 GCA_964220205.1 Candidatus Allofontibacter communis
GTCCTTGCCGAGGCCGCGCTCTGGAGCAGGAAGAGTCGGCGGGCGTTTGCTGACGTAGACTCCCTTGGGCCTGCCTGTAGTACCCGATGGGTAGAGCATGGCGCCACCACGGACGGGGTCTGTAAGATTGTTGCTGTCACAGGAGTTTATGGTCGACACAAAGTCAGTGAAACCGGTTATATCGCTCCCTATAGATAGGCAGGCAGCGAGGTCAGGGTTTTCCTTTGCGACATGTTCCGCGGCCGTCTTGTACTTGTCCTCGGCGATGAATACCTTTGCGTCGCAGTTGTCGACGATGTAGGACACTTCATCGCCCGTGAGGTGCCAGTTGATCGGGGTTATGCGAGTACCGCTACGCTGGGTTGCTGCCAGGACAATGGCGAATTCGGTCCGATTGCTGCAAAGCAGAGCGACGCCATCATCTGGAGTGAGACCATGTTCGAGCAGGAAGTTTGCGAGCTGGTTTGCTGCCGCGTTCAGTTCGAGCCAGGTGAGCAGGCCTCCCTGCATGTCGCGAACGGCGACATCATCCGGTCGGGCAGCGGCGTGGCTTGCGACAGCCATGCCCTGAGTGGCGGCCGTTTCCAGGGAAATACTTTTATAGTCCATGGTCAATAAAGATAAGTTAATAAGTTGCATCTTGAAAGTACTTTCCCGGCATAATGCAGAAATTGTGTCGAGATTAAAAAGATGAGTGAAAAAGTTTGCCTGGTAACAGGGGTAGGCCCCGGGACAGGGTCCGCGCTGGTCAGGGAATTCGCCGCTGGTGGTTATCGCGTCGCGATGTTGGCGAGAAACGAAGAGCGATTGCTAACTCTCGAGCGGGAGATTGCGGAGGCAAGTTCCTCCGTCTGCGACGTTACTGATAGTGGAGCCCTGACCGAAGTCCATAGCCGCATCAAGACGGATCTCGGGTCTCCGCAGATCGTTGTACACAACGCGGTGGGCGCGGAACGGGGTACTTACATGGAGATCAGTCCGGAGCGATTTGTAAAGAATTTTGAAGTGAATACCGTTGCTTTGCTGCACCTGGCGCGGCTGGTGACGGATGACATGGTGGCAAGCGGTTTTGGCGCGATTGTTTGTACCGGCAATACATCAGCTTACCGAGGTCGGGCTAATTTTGCCGGCTTCTCCCCCACCAAGGCGGCTCAACGTATGCTGCTGGAAAGTATTGCCCGGGAAGCTGGTCCCAAGGGCATCCATGCAGCCTATGTGGCGATCGATGCAGTCATTGACCTCGAATGGACGCGCAAGGCGTTTCCCGGGAAACCAGATGACTTTTTCTGCCGACCTGAAGATATTGCGGCTGAATGCTATCGAATTGCCCACCAGCCTAGAAGCGCCTGGTCTGCAGAGTCGATCATTCGACCTTTCGGGGAGACCTGGTAGTTATGTCAGACATCAGGATCTTTTCCTATCTGCCGAATCCCAGGGTCTGGAAGGCGCTTATTGCTGCTGATCTCTGTGGAGTGAAAGTCGAGGTTATTGGGGATAAGCCGGCAAATCTTGGGAACTGGCTCTGGGATTTTGATGCCCGGGAGTTGGGCGATGCTGAAAAGTCGGCTGACAATCCCAATGCCAGGGTCAGCCGAAGGGGGTTTTCGGGGACGCTCTACAAGACGGATGACTTCCTGAAAGCTCACCCCTACGGTACCGTGCCTGCAGCTTTCAGTGCTGATGGTCAGACCGGTATCTTTGAGTCGAACAGTATTCTTCGCTCGGTGGTTCGGGCGAGCCGGATGCCCCACACCTTGTACGGGGAGGATGTGGCGGATGCATCAAGGATCGACAGTTTTCTAGACGCCTGCCTGGTTTTTGCGCGCGAGGCACAGGTGTACCTGCTCGGGATCAAGTCCATCAGCAGGGAAGCCTATGACCGGATGTCGTCCGCCTATGCGTTTTACCTCGATGGCATAGAACAGTCACTGCATCACCAGGAATACATCGCGACCCATCACCTGACTATCGCCGACATTTGTTTTGTCTGTGACCTGTCGCAGTTTCTCCGTGAGCGCTACATGAGTCGTTCACTTGAGCCCCTCGGTCTCTCGGCAATTTCTGAGGGCATCAATGAGCAATATCCTCGCGCTTATCAGCATATGCTGAGCCTTGGCAGACGTGCCGAATTCGCCCATCACCTGGGCGACTATCTTGATGGATTATAGGAGCAGGTTATGGAATACGGAGTAGCCTTCGCATCAGAAGTGGATTCCTGGCAATGGACAAAACGCGCTGAAGAACTGGGTTACAGTTCGGCCTGGTTCTACGACACCCAATTACTGAATCCTGATGTGTTCATCTGCATGACTCTCGCGGCCGCCCATACGGACAAAATCCGATTGGGGACCGGCGTTCTGGTACCGACAAACAGGATAGAACCCGTGACCGCGAATGCGTTTGCCTCATTGAACAAGCTGGCCCCCGGGAGGATCGACTTTGGGATCGGGACCGGATTTACTGCCCGACGTACCATGGGGCTCAACGCAGTGCCCCTGGGGCAGACCCGGGCCTATATCGAACGCGTCCAGTCGTTGCTGCGAGGAGAGACGATTGAATGGGATTTCGAGGGTAAAGACAGGAAGATCCGTTTCCTGAATCCGGACCTGGGGCTGATCAATATTGACGATGAAATCCCATTGTGGGTCTCTGCCTTTGGCCCCAAGGCGCGGCAGATGACGGCAGAGCTTGACGCAGGCTGGCTTAATTTCGGTGCTGGCGACGGAGCTCTTCAGGGCTTGTCGGACATGCAGTCAGCCTGGCAACAAGCGGGTCGTAACAGCCAGGATCTGAAGTCTGCGCTGTTCACGGTTGGTTCGGTGTTGACGGGTGATAAGGCAGTAGATGATGCAAAAGTCATGGCTGAGGCGGGTCCTTATACTGCTGTTATTTTTCACGGCGCAGCCGATACCGCCGGGATGTTTGAGAGCCATAAGCCGGAAGGTCCTATGGGTGATTTACTGGAAAGTTACCTCGAAACTCATCGATCCTACGAGCCTGCCGACGCCAGATATCTGCAAAACCATCGAGGCCACCTGATGTTTGTCAGACCGGAGGAGACTCACCTGAACCCGGATCTGGT
>CAXPUI010000190.1:0-7558 GCA_964220205.1 Candidatus Allofontibacter communis
GAATCGAATTGGTTTCTCCGTCGGACCGTCGGATGGGCCTCCACGGTTTCAACCGGGTTTGCTGCTGCTTCCAGGTAGGCGGACTCCTCGGGAATGACCGGGTCAATCGCGATCAGTCGATTGAACCTCTCTTCCATTGCACCTGCGGCGCCGATAAGCGCATGTGCCCCCATCGAGTGACCGATTCCCACGATATTCACGAGATCCAGTTGCTTAATCAAGGCGCAGATGTCAGCAATGAATTCATTCCAGTGCTGAATTTTTCGTTTTTCACTGCGGCCATGGCCTCTCTGGTCGACCGCAATGATGTGGTAGTTGTCGAGTCCCTGGATAATCTTATCCCAGACCCTCGCATGAAAGCCTGTGGCATGCAGAAAGAGAAGTGTCGGTTTCTCGCCGCGAAACGCCATGCCGCTTTCGAAATAAGTCAGCCTGATCCCGTCGACGACGGCATTTTTCTCCACGCACGCCCAGGCGTCCGACTGTTCCATCATTGAGTTATCTCGCCGTATCGGGAATATTGTTGACAGCTTCTTCGAGCTTGATAAGGTGTTCTGCAGCGCTTAGCTGGCCGCCGAGTGTCCGCAGACATAGGTGGGTGAGCCCCTGTTTATGCCAGCCGATGACGCGATCCTGCCACTCTGCCTCTCGGGGGCCGACAACGGCGACACCCGCTTCGCGACCAATAGCCTCTGGCGATCGTCCCGCGGATTCGGCTTCCGCCATAATGCTGTCATGCAACGCAGGGGACTCGTCTGGGTCGCAAAGAACGAACCAACCGTCGCTGAGTTGACCAATGCGCCTGATCACAGACTGTGCCGGCAGTGCTCGTGCGCCGATCCACATAGGGATAGGGCGTTGTACCGGGAGGGGGTTTAGGCCGACGTCCCCGATGTTGTGGAATTCGCCAGTAAATTTGACTGAGTCCTCTGACCAAAGCCGCTTCAAGACCCTCATCTGTTCATCACAACGACGTCCGCGTGTGTGAAAATCGATGTTCAAGGCGGCAAACTCATCTTTATTGTTCCCGACACCGATCCCAAGTCGCACCCGTCCATTGCTGAGGATATCCAACTCAGCGGCCTGTTTTGCAAATAGAGCGGTTTGTCGTGCCGGCAGGATGACGACCGATGGCACCAGTTCGATTTTTTCGGTGATTGCGGCAACGTATGCCAGGATCATCATGGATTCATGCAGGTGGCCACTGGCTGGTCGGATAATTTGCTCCGGCACTCTTAAGTGAGTAAGGCCGAGGCCCTCGGCAGCCTGGGCGAAATCGCGTATTGCCGCTAGATCGTTTTCGAGTTCCCGAACAGGCAGAGACACACCGAACTTCATGTTTGTCGCCCCGAGTTAACCAACAGCTATAATGTCAGGGCCGCTATTGCGAGGTGTTGAATCCTCACAGTTTCTTACCGTATCAGCGACACGATACATCGGTTCTTTCAGCATAGCTTTGAGTTCCGCGGATGCACCGGTACGGATGAGTGCTTCATCCATGCAGACTAACCACTGGTCCCTTTCCTTGGGACCAATTCTGTAGGGTTCATGGGGGTCAGTCAGGCAGACGGTACCTTTGATGGCCTGGTATACAGGGGGCCCCCCCATCCATCCGGTCAGGTAGGCGGTAAGCATACGCTTGATACTGTCCAGGTTTTCCGCGTGCATCGCTCTTATGTCGGCGGCCAGCGGTAGCTCATCCATCACGTCATAAAAGACATGTGCCAGTTCTTTGATGCCTTCATCGCCAAGGATTTCGTAGGGGGTTTGTGGTGTTTCAGACTTTTCGGACATGGTGCCTGTCAGGAGTTCCTCCATGGAGAAACCAGTTTAAGAGAATCCTGTGCCTTTGTCTTCAGACCAACAGGTCACTTGATGTTGGGAGATCACAGCAATCTATTCCTGAACCGGTCGAAGCGTTGACTTGCTTCCCATTCAGTGAATCCGCTAGGGTAGCGCAGTACTCAAGGGGGAGCATTGATGGTGTCAGAAAGGGGTTCTATTTTTGTGACTGGCGCAGGCAGTGGGATGGGCAGGCTCGCGGCCAGAAACTTCGCGGAGCAGGGTTATCAGGTGGCAGCTGTTGATATCAATGAGCAGGGTTTGCTTGAAACCGCCGAAAATCACCAGAGTATTCGCACATTTAATGTGGATGTTACGGACTATGAGGCCGTGAGCGATGCGGTTGATGAAGCAGAAGCCAGGCTAGGGCCTATACGCAGGGCTTATAATGCGGCGGCAATCATGCCGCTTGGCAAGGTGGTGGATCAGGATATTGACATCTTCCACCGCGTGATGGCGATCAATTACAACGGGGTTGTCAACGTCAGTAAAGCCGTGCTGCCCAGGCTGTTGGACAGGAATGAAGGGGAATTGATTAATTTTGCCTCGATGGCCGGCTGGATTCCCATACTTTACATGGCGGCCTACAACGCCAGTAAGTTCGCGGTTGTCGCATTTACCGAAGTTCTGCACCACGAGCATCAGGATAGTGATGTGAAAATTCTCTGCGTCTGTCCGCCGCCGGTGAAAACCCCGCTGCTTGAGCAGGCCCGAGATACCGTATGGCCCAAAGTCTTTGACCAGGGTGAGCACATCGAGCCCCAGGATGTGCTGGACGCGATAGAGAAAGCCATCGCTGGTGATGAATTGTTCGTGTTTCCTGGCAAGGGAACTCAATGGGGGCAAAGGGTGCGGCGCTGGTTCCCGAATCTGCTCTGGAAGAGTGTTCATGGTACTGAAGGTTTTTAGAGCAGATAGTTAGTCAGGAGAAATAAGTGCTGAAAATTTACCATGCCCCAATGACCCGCTCACTCAGGGTAATCTGGCTCTGCGAGGAGCTTGGGCTGCCCATAACGGTCGAGCCGATTTCGTTTCATCCGGATTTTCGTTTCTCACAGGAATGGTTAGCCCGAAATCCGGTCGGTAAGGTGCCGGTACTGGAAGACGACGACTTCAGCATGTTTGAGTCAGGCGCGATGATGCAGTACATCCTTGATCGTTATGGTAATGGTCGATTACAGCCGTTATCGGGCACGACAGAGCATGCTGAATTTTTGCAATGGAACTGGTTTGCGGAATCAACCTTCTGTCGGCCTTTAGGTGAGATCGTGAATCACCGACGTAATTTTGATCCGCCACTGGTTGATGTCGTTGCTGAGATGTCCCGCCGGGCTGAGCATTGTGTACAGGCGATTGATGCCGCATTGCGCGGGCGAGAATACATAATGGGAGAGTTTTCGGCCGCCGACATCATGCTCGGATACAGTTTTATTCTCGCTGAGAACTTTACGGATATCCTTGAAAGGGCATACCCGAATGTTCAGGACTATTGGCAACGATTGAAAGCAAGACCAGCGGCAAACGTGCTGACCCAGGACTTTCACAGTTAAGGCAGGTGCCCAGGCTCCGAACCCTGGGTCGTCGGGAGGCCAGCCTCCAGCCATTCAGACATAGAACCATCGTAGACAGCGACATCTTCGAAACCGACGAGTCTCGCGCAGGTTGCTGTTAAAGTCGCAGCAATGCCACCGCCACAGTAGGTGATCAGCCTGTGAGCTTTGTCGTAGCTGTCAAATGCCGTCTCCAGTGAGGCATTGGATTTCACGAATTCGCCCTCCATCATCTGGTCGAACGACAGGCTGAGTGATCCGGTGATGTGTCCCTGCCTGGCGTAGGGCACATCTGCTTCTCCCGTGTAGAAGCTATGCGGCAACGCGTTGATGGTGCAGGTTGCGCCATTGTTAATCGAAGCGAGTACTTCTTCCTTGTCTGCGATCATGGCGGGCGTCAGGTTGGGTTCAAAAGTGGTGGGTGTGTACTGGTAGGGATTTGTGTCGAGCTTTCCTTGCCAACCGCTTCTGCCGCCGTCCAGTACCCTTACCCTGGTGTGCCCGGCATAACGCAGCACCCACCAGGCTCTGGTTGCCCACATGATCGAATCGGTGGAGTAGATAACGACGTCGCTGTTATTGTCGATGCCCAGGTTGCCGATTGCGCTCGCCAGTTCTGCCTCGTCTGGTAGCATGAACATAGGGGACGCCTGTTGTTTTGAAATGGCAAGATGATCAAGAAAGGCCGCGCCGGGGAGGTGCCCATCGTTGTATCGAGACAACCCGGACTCACCTGCTTGCGGATTCAGAAGAACCGTCGCGTCGAACAACCGTAGGTCTGGTTTGTCGATGATCGATGCAAGCTCGCTGGCTTCAATAAGTAATTCGTCTCTAGTCATATCCATGTTCCCGGAAGGTTAGGTTGTTTCAGTTACCGTAGGCCTGGGCTGGCAGCCAGGTGACCAGCGACTGCCAGTTGAAAATTAAAATGAGGCCTGCTAGCTGCAGCAGGATGAAGGGTAACACGCCCTGGTAGATTGTCCTGACGTCGATGCCCGCAGGTGCTACCCCTTTCAGGTAGAAGATAGCGAAACCGACTGGAGGTGTCAGGAAGCTGGTTTGCAGACAAACTGCGAAGAGGATCGTAAACCAGATGGGATCGAAGCCAAGTCCGACGACAACAGGTGAGACGAGTGGCAGGATGATTAATGTCAGCTCAATCCAATCCAGGAAAAACCCCAAAAGGAAGGTGGCAAAGAGGATGCAGATGACGATGCCCGAGGGGCCGAAGGGCAGGCCGAGCAGTGCTCTCTCGATCAGTTCGTCACCACCAAGACCCCGCAGGACGAGTGAGTATGCGGTTGCACCGAGCAGGACGGCGAAAATAAACGCCGTTGTGCGGGTGGTTTCATGCAGGACTTCTTTGAGAATGGTCTTGTCTAGTGCGTTGTTCATCCAGGCCAGCAGGAGAGCACCAGCTGCACCCACACCTGCGGCTTCGGTGGGCGTTGCAAGTCCCATGAAGATGCTACCGAGAACGGCTAAGATCAGAAAAGCGGCTGGCACAATCGCCATGAACAGATCCCAGACAGCTCTCATGTCCATGGGGTCACTCTGCATAGCCGGTGCGTGGCTTGGGCGTAGCAGGCCGTAAAAGAAAATGTAGCCGACATAGAGTGTCCCGAGCAAAGCGCCGGGAAAAACTGCGCCCAGGAAAAGGTCACCAACGCTCATTGCCATGCGATCAGCCATCAGCACCAGCATGATGCTGGGGGGGATCAGTATTCCCAGTGTGCCGACCGCGCACACAGTTCCGGTGGCGAGGCGTTCGTCGTAGCCCTGGTTCATCATGACAGGCAGCCCCAGGAGGGCCAGAAGAACGACAGAAGCACCGATAATGCCGGTGGTTGCAGCCAGTAGTAAGCCTATCAGGGTTACCGTAATGGCCAATCCGCCGTTAACCGGGCCAAGCAGTCTCGCGAAGCTGGTCATCAATCTGTTGGCAATCCCCGAGCGGTCAAGCAGTAATCCCATGAAGATGAACATGGGAAGGGCAACCATGACCCAGTTTTCCATGACGTTCCAAATACGATCGACAGTAATTGATGTGTAGGCCCAATCGACTCCAACCGGTACGGCGAAATCAACTTCCATGATGATGGCTAAGACGGTAAAGAGTACGGACAGACCGCCCAGTAGCCAGGCAATGGGATAGCCCGTGAACACTGAGAGGATAAAACCAAGAAACATGCAGATGGCGAGAATTTCGTTCGGGCTCATGATCGTGCTCCGAACAGATAGACCCAGACTCGCGAAATTCTGGAAACTGCCGCAAGGGCCAGGAGGAGGAAACCAATGAACAGCATGCTTTTGATCATCCAGCGAAAAGGCAGGCCTCCCGGTGATGGCGAAATTTCACCCAGCTCGAAGCTGACATGAACGAAAGGGACGGTGAATATCAGTATGAGGGCGCTGAAAGGTAACGCGCAGAGTAAAATACCGTAGAGTTCCAGCCAGGCCTGCAGGCGGCGGGGTAGCCTTTCGTGCAGAACGTCAACGCGAACGTGCCGGTCAACCTGAAAGGTGTATCCCATTCCCAGCAGGAATCCGGTGGAGTACAGGTGCCACTGAAACTCTTCAAACTCTATGCGACCTTCGCCGAATGCGTAGCGCAGGACAACGTTGACAATGATAGTTGCCAGCAGTACGAGCCATAACCAGGAAATTGAGTGGCCTATCCAGGTCAGTATCGGATCAACGCGCCTGGACAGGCCGGTTTCCGGCAGTTCCTCGTGCAGGCTCATTCTCGAAAGTCCCGGGGCAGATAAGCGAGTCTTTTCCAATGATAGTAGTCGCTTTCAAATTGCCTCTGCGAGGTAAGAATCCGCGCGAACATCGGATCTCTCGAGGCCTCTTCATCCAAAACGGCCTGTGTAACCTCATCAAGGTGTTTCAGGAGAGGCATGGGCAATCGCCGGGCTGTTACACCGATCGATGGAAATCCGGCGATAACGGCACCCTGAGTGGCTTCCGATTGAGCGAGCATCTTCGCGACCCTGGCTGCACAGGCTGTCTCGATGAGTTTCTGATCTCTTTCGGCCAGACGCTCCCAGACGCCGAGATTGATGATGAGGTGGGTCGCGGTGAATGGCTGATGCCAGCCAGGATAATAATTGAAGCTGGCGACACGATTGAAGCCTAGCGCTTCATCGACAATGGGTAGTGCGAATTCAGAAGCATCAATAGCGCCTTTTTCCAGTGCCTGGAATATTTCGCCGGCGGGCAGCATCGTCACTGACGCCCCGACTTCCTCCATGACCTTGCCGCCGATACCCGCGAATCTGATCTTCAGTCCCTCAACATCCTCTGTCCCGGTGATTTCCTGTTTGAACCAACCGGCAGTTTCCGGGCCTGTCATGCCGCAATAAACGGGATGGATATTGTGCGTTTTATAAAGTTCACGGCCGAGTTCATCGCCGCCGGCCTCGTACCACCAGGCGCTGTACTCCCAGGGTTCCATACCGAAAGGCGTGGCTGCAAGTAGTGCTGAAGCCGGTGTCTTTCCCTGATCATAGCCAAGCCAGGTTACGCCGGCGGGCACCTTACCGTCTCTGACTGCATCAGAAATCCCGAAGGATGGAACAATTTCTCCCGGGTCATAGATGTCCAGTCGAATGGCGCCGCCACTGACTTGCAGAAGGGTCTCTGCCAGCCAAACCGGATTTTCTCCTATCACGGGTAGATTGGTCGGATTCGATACGGGAACACGCCAATGGATTCGCAGTGATTCTTTACTGGAATCGACTTGTTCGGTGATCACCGTACCCGTCGGTGGTCGGATTGCCAGACTTCCAGCGATGCCGACTAGAAAAGCCACGATAACAGCTACAGCGGCCGCGCGATTTGACAGCATTACGGTTTCCTCAAGGTGTTCCCAGGGTGACAGACTAAGGATGATTGGTCCTGTATTGAATCGACATTAAAAGCAATGCAAGACCAGAACATTACTGCGGAGTTTAGGCAATGGTTATGGTATCAGCTTTGTATCCAATCCCGCGTTTACATACCTTGGGATATGACCATGCCTCGTTATCAACAGGATTGGAACTTTACGCGTTTGCGTGAGTTGCCATCAGCAAGTGAACGATTTGAATTAAGGAACCAAAATGCAGTTGTGGGATATTGAACCGCATCCAGAATTATCATTAAAAGGGAGGCTGCAAAAT
>CAXPUI010000191.1:0-6896 GCA_964220205.1 Candidatus Allofontibacter communis
GTGAGTTCCAGGAGTTCCGGATGTATTTCGGTTCGCATCTAAACCCCTTTATACAATCTGCCAGGATTAAAAATGCCCGAGGGATCAAAGGTCCGTTTCAGCGAGCGCATCAACTGCAACTGAATCTCAGAAACAGGATGAAACACATCTGCCGGGAAAATTTCGCTGGGACTGCTGACTCTCGTCCAGTGCCCGGATCCCTTGTAGTCTTTACGGGGATCTTCCGCAGGATCAATCAGCCAGCGGCGAGCAAAGCCCCAATCCAGAAGAGAAAAACCGGAACTGACCGGCTCCCGGGGGTCCGTCGACAGACACCACACATCTCGCCCCTGGAACAATGGCAGACGCAGGCTATCCAGGTCGTGCCAGAAGTCATGTGTGTCGTTATCCCCTCCCAGATGCGATATTTCGCGTTCTACGGCCTTTGCTTGCCCTGAGAATCGTAATCTCAACAGGCCATCCGAGTAAGCCGCAGCCGTCAGGCCAGACACCCGTCGATTGAGTCGAGTGAGCAAATCGGTCGCTGCTTGCAGCGACGTTTCCTGGAGCAAGGTTCTTTCCACCTCGGGTTTCGGCAACACTTTCAGGCTGATATCTGTGATCGGACCGAGGACGCCGAAGGAGCCACACACCAGGCGGGCAACATCGTAACCTGCAACATTTTTCATGACCTGCCCACCGAACTCCGCATATTCACCCGACGCCAGTATCATCCCCACACCCAGAACAAAGTCCCGTGTCGATCCTGTGTATGGGCGACGGGAACCGGACAAACCCGCCGCTACAGCGCCTCCAATGGTCGAATGCTCACCATGCGCTGGAGCTTCAGAACCGAGAATCTGATGCTGTTCTTCGAGCAGTTTAACCAGGGTCTTTATCCTTGTACCGCTTTTGACGCGGACAACCAACTCTTCAGGATGATAATCAATGACACCATCATAGCCGGACAACGAAAGCGCAGGGTATTCTGCGAGATCATCATAGGGATATAACCGACTGTTGCCTCCAGAGATCCGCAGGGGTGATTCTGCCCTGCTGACAATGTCGCAGATTTCCTCCAGCTTGGTCATCAGAAGCGTTCCAGGTCCGGAAACTTCTCCTCGCCAACTTTGACATGCATTGCGCCGAATTCCGCGCAACGACTGAGTGTCGGTATTGCCTTACCGGGATTCAGAATACCCTTGGTATCAAATGCAGCCTTGATACCGTGAAATAATTCGCGCTCGGCATCACTGAACTGAACACACATCTCACCGATCTTCTCGATGCCAACCCCGTGTTCACCAGTAATCGTGCCGCCCTTTTCGACACACAGGAGTAATATTTCGCTGCCCAACGCCTCGGCCCGCTGAAGTTGGTCATCGTCGTTGGCGTCGTAAAGGATAAGTGGATGCAGGTTACCATCACCGGCATGGAAAACATTCGCAACCGGAAGATTGTAGGCTCCCGACAATTCAGAAATCCGGTTAAGGACACCAGCCAATTCGCGACGCGGGATTGTGCCATCCATGCAGTAGTAGTCAGGTGCGATTCTACCCACTGCCGGAAATGCACTCTTTCGTCCTAACCAGAGTCGCGCTCGTTCTTCTGCGGAATTTGCCACCACTATTTCCGAAGGCCCATAGTTGCTGATGATACTTTTCACCTGCGCAATGAGATCAGTCACTTCATCATCGGAGCCATCGAGCTCACACAAAAGAATAGCTTCCGCGTCCTCGGGATAGCCCGCTCCGGCAAAGTCTTCTGCGGCAGATATCGCCAGGCGATCCATCATCTCCAGGCCAGCAGGCAATATACCGTTCCCAATAATAGCCGACACGGAATGCGCTGCATCTTCGACTGAGTTAAAAGCCATCATCAGTACCGCTATGGCAGGTGGTGTAGGCAGAAGCTTGACCGTCACTTCCACTATGACACCAAGCATACCTTCTGAACCGTGCATCAGGGCTAACAGATCTAGACCTGGACCATCAAGCGCAGCACCGCCGATGGTGGTCAGTTCACCACTGGCGAGCACAACCCTGATAGATTGAACATTGTGCACCGTTAAACCGTATTTCAGGCAGTGCACACCGCCAGAGTTTTCCGCGACATTGCCACCGATGGTGCAGGCTATCTGCGAGGAGGGATCGGGCGCATAGTAAAGGCCCAGATCAGACACGGCTTCGGTAATCGACAGGTTGGTCACACCGGGCTGAACTCTTGCAGTCATAGCCGCCTCATCCACAGCTATGATCTGGTTGAACTTCGCCATGACAAGCAGTACACCCTGCTCATGGGGCATGGCGCCACCAGAGAGCCCCGTCCCAGCCCCCCTCGCCACCAGCGGGACATCGTGTTCGTAACAGAGACGGACAATCGCCTGCACCTGGGAAACCTCTGAAGGAATAACCACCACAGCCGGTAATTGTCGTTTTGCGGTTAATCCATCGGTCTCATAGACACTCAGCCGCGCGCTATCTGTAATCACATCTTCACAGATAGATCGAAGTGCCTTGAGAAATCTGGCGCTGGTGACAGTCATAGAATGAATGGGCCAAAGTAAGGCGACATTATACGTGCTAAAGACGACATTGCATGAGGACCATGAAAGTGAGTTTTCGGTATAATTGCACCTCTCGAATATGAATGGACAGTAAAGTTGGCAATTAGCACAGTAGACGAGATTCTGGACGATTTTCGTCAAGGCAAAATGGTTCTCATGATGGATGATGAAGACCGTGAGAATGAAGGTGACCTGATTATCGCCGCTGACGTTGTGACACCAGAGAATATTACGTTTTTTGCACGGCACGCCTGCGGCTTGATCTGCCTGACCATTACGGAGGAGCGAGCGAAACGCCTTAACCTGCCTCTCATGGCAGACAATAATGGTTCAACCTACGAAACCAATTTCACTGTCTCCATTGAGGCTGCTGAAGGTATAACGACGGGTATCTCTGCCGCCGATCGCGCCAAAACGGTCCGAGACGCGGTCGCGAAAACCGCAAAAGCCAGTGACATCGTTCAACCAGGTCACATTTTTCCCATCATAGCGCAACCCGGCGGGGTGCTTACCCGAGCGGGTCATACCGAGGCGGGTTGCGACCTGGCGCGCCTCTCTGGTTATGAACCCGCGTCAGTTATCGTCGAAGTCATGAACGAGGACGGTACCATGGCGCAGAGGCCGGAGTTGGAACGCTTCGCCGAAAAACATGGCATCAAAGTAGGCACTATCGCCGATTTGATTCACTACAGAAATCTTTACGATACAACCATCGAACAGGTTGATCTGAAGAGCGTAGACACAGCGTTTGGCGAATTTCGCCTCCACACCTACAAGGACAATATTTCAGAGTGCATACACTATGCGCTGGTCAAGGGAGAAATTTCCGAAGCCGATCCCTGCCTGGTGCGCGTTCAGGTCGTCAACACCCTGCGAGACCTCTTTAACACCAGACGACCGGGTTTCAGCGACACCTGGTCCCTGATGGATTCCATGCAACGCATAGCCAGTGAAGGGAAAGGTGTCGTCGTCCTGGTTGGGCAGGAATTCAACCAGGTAGAAGAGCTGAATCAAGTCATTCATTTTCCTGAAGTATCACCAGTCCAGCGACACTCCAACGAAGCTGGCGCCTATCGCGTTATTGGCACCGGCTCCCAAATTCTGCGTGATGTGGGGGTCGGCAAAATGTGCCTGCTCAGTTCGCCAACCCGGTTTAATGCGATCTCCGGTTTTGACCTCGAGGTCGTTGAGTTCATCGAGAAGACAAGCTGATGGCTCAGGCCAGGCTGACGCTAATCAGCATTCTGCTGATGATATCGACGATCTCGACCGCGTCTCCTGAGCAAGCAGTCGACTCTTTTCACCTGGCGCTGGTCAAGGCCATGCAGGCCGATTCGGCTATTACTCGAAAAAACATCATCGATGAAGCCATCGGCAATTACTTCAACGTTCAGACTATCGCCCGAATTTCGTTAGGCAGGAACTGGCGCACATTAGACAGCGAAAAACAGTCGGCTTATATTGCGCTCATGACGGAGTTGATCAGTTCCAGTTACACGTCACGCTTTAACGACTACGATGGCCAGACATTTGTCATCGTCGAAAGCTCATCAATAGCCAGCAACCGAACACGGGTCAAATCTGTCCTGAACACAAGTTCAGAAGTCGTGAATCTTGACTACCAGCTCCTGACCAGAGACGACACCTGGCGAATTTACGATATCGTAGCTAATGGCGTCAGTGACCTGTCCCTGAAGCGATCAAACTACGCTGCCCTCTTTGCCAGCGGCGGATTGGAAGCTGTCATCGCTGATATACGGGACAGCATTAACAAAAACCAGGAAATCTGATCTGGATAAATCTCACTTAGATCTCGCTGTGAGAGCCTGGACAGGATGGGTAATCACCAACGCGAAACTGGTTCTCTGGCTGCTCGCACTGATCACGCTGGTAACAGGTTACTATGCTGTCAGCCGATTCAGCATGGACAACAATACCAGCAAGCTGATCCGACAGGATACTGAATGGCGAGCGGTACATGATGAATTCATCACGACATTTCCTCAGTACGATCAAAATACAACCGTAGTTCTGACTGGCTCCAGGCCTAATGCGCTGATGACAGTCACTGAAGCCTTGGCCCGGGAAATCGCCAAACGCGAAGACGTCTACCGCTCGGTATTTGCTCCCGGCGCAAATCAATTTGCGCGGGACAATGCCCTGCTGTTTATCGAGCCTGACACCCTGAATGACACTATTTCCCGACTTGCAGATGCCCAGCCGTTTCTGAGCGCTATTGCTGAACACGATTCCTTGCGGGGCGTTCTTGAACTGCTGATCGACGCACTGGAGTCTGAAGAGGAACTACCAACAGGCATCGATCAAATCGCTAATGCCTTTCAGCTTGCTTTCGAAACTACCTTGGCGGACTCAGGGGAGTCGATCAGCTGGCGCGACGAACTGCTGCAACTGGATGGCGAAGACACCTTCTACCAGATTATTTTCATCAACGGAAAACAGGAATTCGGCAAGGAACTGCCTAACGGCCTGATTGTCGGAGAACTCGAATCAATTATTGCCAACTTCGATCATCCTCTCGGTGCAGATATCAACATTCGGGTGACCGGCCAGGTACCCCTGGAGCACGGCGAAATTGTTTCTGCCTGGCAGAGCGTCAGCCTGGCCGGATCTGTCGCTCTGGTGATGCTAGTCGCTGTTTTGCTTTGGGGCGTTCGGTCTCTTCGCGTTATTGCTGCTACCTACCTGTCGATGTCGTGCGGCCTGATCTGGACAGCCGCCTGGGCAATGCTTGCGATTGGCCACTACAACACAATCTCCGTCATGTTTCTCGTGATGTTCATTGGTCTTGGTGTCGATTTCGCTATTCACCTCTGCCTGAAATATCAGGAGTCGCTGAGCACAACCGACAAGCACTCTGCACTTGTCGACGCCAGCGAAAAACTGGGAACGGCACTTGTTCTATGCGGTATTACGTCAGGTATCGGATTCCTGGCGTTCGTGCCAACGGAATACATCGGCCTGAGGGAACTCGGCATTATTTCTGCAGGAGGAATGGTTATTGCCGTGGTGGTCAGCCTCACCCTTATACCCGCTTTCTTCGCCGTCACAGCCGAGCCCCTGGCCATAACTGACCTGCCTCTCGCCGACCGCCTGAGCGCAATGGTTACGGACAAGGCAAAGACGACATCCGTGATAACACTGTTGTCTGTTGGCATATTCGCTTTAATCGCCAGCAACGCCAGCTTCGATTACTCCACACTCAGCCTGAAAGACCCAGCCTCCGAGGCCATGACGACATTACAGGAACTGCATGATGAGGACATTGTCACGGACTATGTTCTCAACCATGTCGCGACGGATCTTGAAGAGGCGGAAGCAATCAAGCAAAAGCTGAACGCATTAAAAGAGGTCTCAGAAGTCATCACACCCGCCGATTACCTGCCGAACGAACAGGCAGAGAAACTGTACCTCCTGGAAGACGGTAACTTCCTGCTCGATTCGGTCTTTTTCGCCGTACCGGATAAAGAGACGCTGAGCGATTCAGAGCTGAGCCTCCTGTTGCGACGTCTGCTGACTCAAATCGACACAGAACTTACAGGTCAATCTCTCGATCCAGAGCTGAAGACTGCGCTCGTTCTACTGAAGGAGACCGTCAATGATCTGCTGCAAACAGATGCACAGACTCGCCAGGGCTTTTCGGACCTCATTGTCGCGCCGCTGAAAACGGAAATCGCTTGGCTGCAGAAAAGCCTTGCAGCGGAGCACCTGGATCTCGACGACCTTCCCCACCTGCTGCGCTCCAGGCTGATCGCTGAAGATGGTCGAGTGATCGTATCCATTACTCCAGCTGAAGAATTGGTGCCGGTGGAGCGACTACGGCGATACACAGAAAGCGTGAAATCAGTGGCACCTGCCGTAACGGGACGCCCCGTCCTCGACCTGGGCATTGGTGAAATCGTAGTCACAGCTTTCTTTCAAGCACTTGTCATTGCTATCGCCGCCATCTTCCTGATATTGCTCATGACACTACGAAGTCTGATCGATACCGTTCTTGTGTTTATTCCTCTCGGGCTCACCGCTTTAGTGGTGCTCAGCTTCTCGGTATTGACCGGCATGTCACTGAACATGGCAAATGTCGTGGTAATCCCGCTCATTTTTGGTTTGGGTGTAGATAACGGCATCCATATCGTCAAACGCTACCATCAGGTGAGCGATGCCCAGCAACTCATCTACTCCAGCACACCAAAAGCCGTATTTCTCAGTAACCTGACCAGCTTCAGCACCTTCAGTGCACTGTCCTTTTCGTCGCATCAGGGTATCTATTCAATCGGCATACTTCTGACTATCGGGCTATTTACGCTGATGTTCCTTACCCTGATTTCGCTACCTG
>CAXPUI010000192.1:0-2750 GCA_964220205.1 Candidatus Allofontibacter communis
ACTCAAAAACACCCAGCTTTCGCTGGGTGTTTTTGTTTGGGATCTTTGAAATCAGATAGGCAACATTATTGCGGTCGAAACAGCCCCCGGGAGGTGACGGGAATGGCAGGTTTGGCTACTCGACCACCTGTAACTGGCATCGCTGTTCGGCGGAGACATCGCATGCCGGTGGCCGCTTAGGGGCTCAACAGAGCCTCTATAAGATCAATTTGGACGCACCGGCTTTGCAACCTTCAACGGTTCAACGCGGCACCTGTGTTAGCTCCGCACAGCGCAGCAGTTTGCTTGAGCTTATCTACAGGTCTTTCTTCGCGACGACAGTAAATGAAGCTGGATACTGAGCGTTAAGTCACTGGTTGATTCTCGACAACCGATCGAAACCTAGCGATCAGCAAAAATAGAAGATGGGGAAAAATGCCCTGCAGACATTGGTGCTTACGGGTTGTCTCGCCACTCAACTGCGGTATCTGGAAAATCCGTGAATACACCTTTCACCCCAGCCGCCCTCAGGGCAGCTAATTCAGACTGGACATCTTTGAAGGCAAAGTGGACATCATCGTCCCTGATTGTCCAGGCGTGCACAGGCAAACCATATCGACGAGCGTCAGCCACGAAACCACTGTCAGTTCCTGAAACACCCAGGATCAGGTACTTACTGGCACCAATCGCATCGACGAACGGCGCAACTTCACTGAGCGGAACATTCGGTGTAGCGGGTTGCAAACGGGATGCCGGGCGCAGCAACATGACCAGGGGTAAATCAGTCATCCCGTGCAATTCCCTGAGAATCTCAAGGTCAAAGGATTGAATAAATACCTTTTCTCTCTTGTCTGTCAGGTTGTTCGCCTCAAGCTGGTCGAGCAGCAAACCTGAAAAATCTACTCCTGCGAAAAATCCCGGCGCCTTGAGCTCCGGGTAAATGCCGACTCGATGACCGGTATTGCGCTCATGCGTCTTGATCAGATTGATAACTTCCTGAAGAGTCGGAATTTCAAACTGGTCATCGTGTTCCCCCGGACGACCCGTGTAGGGCTGTCGGGTTCTCAGGTGTTTCAATTCGGCCAGCGTAAAGTCCGAAACGAACCAGTCGACCTGCCCATTAATCTCCCGCCTTCGTTCGAAGAAACGCTTATGCTCCTGAACATCGGTAGTTCTACTGAGCGATATGTCATGCAGGCAAACAAGCTGGTGATCTTTGGTCACAACAAGGTCAGGTTCAATAAAATCAGCACCTTGCACAATTGCCAGTTGATACGCGGGCAACGTGTGTTCAGGCAGGTAGCCGCTGGCTCCGCGATGGGCAATGACCTGAAAACTGTCAGCATTGGTGCCCGATTCGGTTCGCGCCTCCCCGATATAGAAATACCCTATCACCAACAGGAGTTGGCACATCGTGATCCGCTTCATCAATTTACTCATTGAACAAAGCCTCCAGCCTAGCAGACGAAAAAGCCGACATGTAAAGGCCATTAATGTAAAGGCCATTCAAGTGTTTATCCCGGACGCCTAAGCCCCTAATATGTCGGTCACCGACAGGAGACTCTATATCGTGGCACAAAGGCAAGGCATTTTCTTTTACGGTTGGGTCATTGTAGCCCTGACCTTTATTATTCAGTTCCTGGCCATGGGATCTACCTTCTATGTCTTCGGTGTCCTACTGAAGCCTCTGACCGAAGCCTTCGAAGCGGACCGTTTCCTGGTATCCCTGGGGCTATCCGCTCAAATGGTTGTGGGCGCACTGATGGGACCATGGCTGGGAAGCGCCGTCGCAAAGTACCCGATCCGGCCATTGATGAGCGCAGGTATCCTGCTGCTCAGTCTTGGGCTGGTCATCGTTTCACAGGCCACCAAGCTCTGGCACTTCTACATTGGGTTCGCACTGATTGCCTCAATTGGCTTCGCGTTGGCGGGCCCGCTGCCAAACGCAGCGCTGGTTGCTAACTGGTTCAACGAGAAGCGAGGTACAGCCATGGGTATATCCCAGTTCGGCGTTACCTTCTCTGGCGCACTCCTGGTACCGCTCTTTACCTGGCTCATGATCGATTATGGCTGGCGTTCCGCCCTCGCTTTTTTCGCCCTCGGTGTCGCCGTCATTGGTCTGCCAGCCATCTGGGTCGGCATGGTCAAGACGCCGGAAGAAAAGCAGCTTTCCCCGGACGGCATCGATGCTCCTTCCCAATCTGAACCAGAGGACCTGCGGCCCTCAGATACATGGACATTCCGCCGCGCGCTGAGTGAAAAGAACATCTGGTTGATCGCCGTTGTCATGGGTTCTGGCTTTATAACCATCAGCGCGGTCCTCATGTCTATTCACTCCCATATGACAGACGCTGGCATGAGCAACATGAGAGCCTCGTCTATCATCGCTGTCATGACCTTTACCGGAGCGCTGGCTAAACCACTGTTTGGTATCCTGACTGATTACTTCAGCAAGAAACTCGTCACTTATTTCTCGATCGCCGCCCAGTTCTTTGGCGTGGCCGGATTCGTCCTGTTCGACTCTTACGTGGGCCTGATTATCGCTGCCGGGATATTCGGCTTCGGCTACGGGGCTCAGATGCCCCTGTTTAACATCCTGGTCGCGACCATTTATGGCCGACGGGATTTTCCTCGCGTTATTGGTCTGCTGGGACCCATTATGCTGCCTTTCAATATGCTGGGTCTGCCCGTCGCCACTCTGGTGTATGAAAGCTACGGAAGTTACATCCCGGCCTACGCTGGCGTCCTCGTTTTCTGCATTGGCGCTGCGA
>CAXPUI010000193.1:0-2365 GCA_964220205.1 Candidatus Allofontibacter communis
ACGTTACACAGACGAGCGACCCAATAGTGGCCGAATTCGTGAATCGTCACCAGAATCGAGATTGTCACTAGCAGGGCCAGAACTGTTTGAATGAACTCAATCATGGCTGCCTATTGTATTGCTTCCATCCGGCAATGTCCCTCAACTCGTAACTCCACCTGTAATCTATTCGAGCCAATTAGCCGATAGCAGGTAAAGGGTGTACACCGGGGCCGCTGACAGCAAGCTGTCAATACGATCGAGGAACCCACCATGTCCAGGCAACAGGTTACTGGAATCTTTAATGTCCCGTTTGCGCTTGAACATGCTGATCGTCAGATCACCGAGGACCGATATCATACCAACCAGAAGGCACAGTCCCACCAGGATCATGCCATCGGAAGATGTCAGGTCCGGTTTGCCGAACCACAGGGCCATGGATATGGCAATCACAAGTACTGCGACGAGACCACCAAAGAAACCTTCCCAGGTTTTCCCAGGACTGACGTCCGGAGCCAGCTTTGAACGACCAAATCCGCGACCCGCAAAGTAGGCTCCAACATCTGCACCCCAAATCAGGAAAAAGAGCAAACAGATCAGGTAACTGCTGTCAGTGAATAATTTCAATTCCCTCAGGGCTACCCAGCCAGGCACCAGAACCAGGAAGCCAATCGACAGCACCGCCACCTTAGTCCCCCAGATACCAACCAGGCTGGGGAATTTCATCACGAAGACAAGGGCGGCCAGCCACCAGGCGATACCAGCGAACATGACATAATCAGCAGGCAGAAGACTGGCGAACCCTATCGCCGATGCCACGAGAGCTGCATAAAGCACCCGATAAGCACCAGACAGACCACCCAGGTTGCCCCACTCCCAGGCCGCAACCGCCAATACGGCACCGATAAACAGGGAAAATTCAAAAGGGGGCAGAAGAAAAACGCCGGCCAGGGCAGCAGGCGCGATTATAAGCGCGGTTATAATCCGCGTACGCAGCATCAGATTTCCATCAGGTCTGCTTCTTTAGCCTCCAGCGCCGCATCAATCTGCTTCACCTTACTATCTGTCAGCTGCTGAATGAGATCCTGACCGCGCCGCTCTTCGTCTTCAGTAATCTCTTTTTCCTTGAGAAAATCTTTGAGATCGCTGTTGGCGTCACGCCGTATATTCCTGACGGCTACTCGAGCATTTTCAGCTTCAGATCTGGCAATTTTTGTTAGGTCACGCCTGTTTTCTTCTGTAAGGGGCGGCATGGGTAAACGAATATTGTCCGAGGAGGTGCTCGGATTCAGGCCCAGGTCTGATTTCAGAATAGCTTTCTCGATTTCCGGAATCATCGGTCTTTCCCATGGCGCAACAAGCAGCGTCCTGCCATCTTCAACCGTAATGTTGGCAACCTGATTAATAGGCGTTGCAGCACCGTAATAGTCGACCGAAATGTTATCCAGAAGACTCGGATGGGCACGCCCCGTCCTGATCTTAGCGAAGGCAGCATCCAGCGCTACCAGTGTCTTGTCCATCCTCTCTGAGGCATCTTCTTTGATTTCTTCAATCATCCTGCCACCACACTCTTTACGTCCTACGAATGCTAATTGACAATCAGTGTACCTTCGTCCTCACCGACCACTGCATTTCGTAGCGCTCCAGTTTCATTCATCGCAAAGACCCGCAATGGCATTCCGTGATCGCGCGCCAGGCAGATCGCCGTAAGGTCCATAACACCGAGTTGCCGGTCCAGGACTTCATCATAGGTCAAGTTGCTGTATTTTGTCGCATCGGGATTGGTCACCGGATCATCGGTATACACGCCATCAACCTTTGTTGCCTTGAGCACGATATCTGCGTTGATCTCGATACCACGTAAACACGCGGCTGAATCAGTGGTAAAGAACGGATTACCGGTACCCGCAGAAAACACGACAACATTGCCCCTTTCTAGATCACGGATTGCGAGCCGACGGTCATAATGTTCAACAACCCCGCTCATCGGTATTGCGGACATGACAACCGTATGGATATTGGCCCGCTCCAACGCATCGCGCATCGCCAGTGCATTCATCACCGTGGCGAGCATGCCCATGTGATCACCTGTCACACGGTCAAGTCCCGCTTCGCTCAGCGCCGCACCACGAAACAGGTTGCCACCGCCGATAACCAGTCCGACCTGAACACCAATACCGATCAATTGGCCGATTTCAAGGGCCGTGCGATCAAGCACTTGTGGATCAATACCAATCCCTTCTACGCCCAGCGCCTCCCCTGATAGCTTAAGCAGGATTCTTCTGTATTTGGGCGTGGATTTAGATTGCGGCATTCAGTGGACCTCCGACCAGGCTTAAACTAGCTGCCCAGCTGTTTTTGCACTTCTGCCGCGAAATCCTCTTCC
>CAXPUI010000194.1:0-4061 GCA_964220205.1 Candidatus Allofontibacter communis
CTGTGTGATGGCAGGGGCCCGAAAATGAATCCAATCCAGGCAGGTCGGGTATATACGCCTGGGAGGCAAAACCGACGCAGGGCAGGAGGTAGCGGGTTCTTATCCGGTGCCCGTCATCACACTCAAGCATCCAGGACCGCTCGGCTTCATCGAATTCTGCGCTGACGATTCGGCTGCTGAATCGGACGTCTTTTGAAAGATCCAGCCGCTGATCGACATGTTCGAAGTAAGCGCGAAGCTCCTGCCAGGCTGGAAAGCGCTCAGACCAGCGCCAGTCCTTCCAGACCTCTGCCAGGGAAAATTCATAATTGGGCACATGGGAATCAACTCGCGCTCCCGGATAACAATTCCAGTGCCAGACCCCTCCCAGTGCTGTTCCGGCATCATAAAGCTTCACATTGAAGCCCTGCTGCCTGAGACGATAGAGCTGATAGCAGCCGCTGAATCCAGCGCCGATGATCAGGACGTCGAGGGTTGCCGTCATAACATAACTCTGGCGAGAGGTGGTCGAACCAGCAGTATAAACCACAACCGACCCCGACCGACTGAATCAAGCATCTGCCTATTTCCTTCCCCGCAGCGCATATACGCCGCGCTCGTGGTGTCCATCAGGTTGCGGCAAACTCCAGAATTTTCCTCTCGTTGCCGCTGATATGCCGGAGTCGCAACGCCATGATGATGGCGACGATGGTGAGACCCAGCGTAAGGGCCGCCCAATACCCGTAGATGCCAGGCGCCAGACCCGGCAGCAGAATGCCCTCCGCCAAGAGATAACCCAGCGGAACAGCGATCCCCCAGAATCCCACAAGCCCTACGTAAAGGGGTACACGCGTATCCTTGTAGCCCCGCAGGGCACCCACCGCTACGGCGTTGCTGTCATCAACCAGCTGATAGACAGCAATAAACAGCACCAGTGTTGCTGCTAACTCAACGACCACAGTATCGGTCGTGAATATAAGGACAAGCTGGTACCGGGCTAGAACCAACAGAATACTGACGAACACCGCATAGAGGAGGGAAAATTTGTAGACGGCAGCTGATGTCGCTCGGGCCGCAGCAAAGTCTCGAGCACCTACATGGTAACCAACCCGGATACTCGCAGCATTACCCAGCGCCGCTGGAATCACGTAGGTCGCCCAATTAAGGTTGCCGGCGATTGAATTAGCAGCAACTTCTGTCACACCGATACGGGCGATGAGCATACCGACCACCGAGAAAACAGCCATTTCAAAAAAGATGGTTAACCCGATGGGCAGACCGATAACCATGATACTGCGGATACTCTCCAGATTCGGCCATTCGAAACGACTGAAGGCCCCCAGATCGGCGAAGACCGGCATGCGGCAGACAAGCAGCATCACAATCAGTTCAATCCAGAATATGATCGCCGTCGCGTAACCGCACCCGACGCCCCCAAGTTCGGGAAAGCCGAACTTTCCATAGACAAAGACATAATTGAGCAGCCCGTTTATCGGTATCATGGCACCCGCAATCCACATGGGTGGCCGGGTCCGCCCCAATCCTTCAAAAACATATCTGAGGGTGACATAGAAAACCACGGCGGGCGCTCCCCAGGCTGCTGCCGCAAGGTACTCCCTCGCTATCCTCGTTGCTTCGGCATCGACTTCCGCCCACTCGAAGACCGTCGCAACGTTCATCAGAGCCAGCACCAGCAGGAACGCTGTAACGACGCAGACCCACATGCCCTGGCGCACCTGGTGCGCGATTTTATGGTCCTCACCAGCGCCACGAAGTTGAGCAATAACCGGCGTCATTGCCATCGTCAATCCCGTCAGCAACATGAACACAGGCCACATCACCATGCCGCCAAGGGAAACTCCGGCGAGATCGGTCGAACTGTAATGGCCGGCAAGCGCAGCATCGATCGTACCCGTCAGCATGATAAACAGTTGGGTAAGCACAATCGGCCAGCCCAGATTGAGCACGGACTTCAGCTCAGCCCTTGTATCGAATCGCTCTGTTGGTTGCGCCTTTGCTTCTGAACTCAATGATTTATGACCTGGCATAATTTCGGTGCTGGTCACGGCCGGTTGGATGACAGAGCACGGGATAGTGCCTCACAGTATAAATGAGTTTAAGGACTCGTTAACGCTGATTGTCGCTATACGCCTTTAAACTCGCTATAGTTTTTGTCGACAAACAGAAAGCACTAAGTCCATGGATTACTATCAGGCCGCCACCTATCTGGTGGTGCTGTCAGCCGTTTTCGGTGTGGTCAACGCCCGCTGGTTGAAGCTACCCAACACAATCGGACTGATGAGCATCACCCTGCTACTGACCCTGGTGCTTCTGATTATCGGGCAGTTTGACAGTCGACTGCTTGAACGCGAATTGGCCTTGGTACACCACATTGATTTCGAAACAGTCCTGCTCGACATCATGCTCAGCTTCCTGCTGTTCGCGGGGGCCATGCACACTGACATGAACCTGATCAGGGATCTCAAGCGTCCCATTATCACCCTGGCGACCTACGGCGTTCTCGCGTCTACGTTCCTTGTTGGCATTTCAGCCTATGTCATCCTGAACTGGTTTAACCTTGATGTCCCGATTTTGCATTGCCTGCTATTCGGTGCGCTGATTTCGCCTACTGACCCCATTGCGGTCCTCGGCGTCATGAAGCAAGCAAACGCACCAAAAGACCTGGAAACCAACATTGTCGGCGAATCCCTGTTCAACGATGGCGTCGGGGTCGTGGTTTTTGTCACGCTGCTGAGCCTGACAGGCGTGGAAAGCCACGATCCGAACTTATGGTCGGTCGTCGAGCTATTCGGCCGGGAGGTCGTCGGGGGTCTTGCCTTGGGAGCCTGCCTCGGGTGGCTCTGCGTCAGGTGTATCAACGCCATAGAAAGCATCGAAACCGAAGTCATGCTGTCTATTGCCTGCGTCATGGGCGGTACGGCCCTGGCTTCTAAGCTCGAAGTCTCTGCACCACTTGCCATGGTGGTCGCGGGACTGCTGATGGGGGAAAATTACTACCGGGGGAAAGCCGAGGGATCTATCAACGAATCCTATCTGGAAAACTTCTGGAAAATTGTCGATGAGTTACTTAACACTCTACTGTTCGTCCTGATCGGCATGGAGGTACTGCTACTCGACATCCAGGATAAGTTTGTCTTTCTGGGTCTGGTCTTTATCCCCCTGCTTTGGCTATGTCGTTATCTGTCAGTCTGGCTTCCAGTTTACCTTTTCTCCGACAAGGGCCAGTCTGTGGCGGGTACCAACCTGGTGATGACCTGGGCAGGTTTACGCGGTGGTATTTCGATTGCCCTCGTTCTCAGTCTACCGGCGACTTTATCCGGTGACCTGTTCCTTGTAATCACCTACATGATCGTAGTCGTCTCTATTCTCGGACAGGGGTTAACCGTAGGCCCCCTGATCCGGAAACTGCATCAGTCACCTGCGGAGACCGGAGACCCAGAGACACTAAGCGATCGATAGAGGTCTTAGCGGACTGTTCTCTCGCTAACCACTCGCGGCAGTCAGCTGCGGAGCAGCACCGGGCTTGAGCAGCGCCATCCAAATGTCAAAAGTAAATGGTATTTTCGGTCTCTCTTCTTGCTCCCGCGCATCGAGGTTTTCAACAGGACAGGGGCACATTGTTTTTTTCAGCTATGCCGGATACGAAATGACCTGTTGCCCCGCCGTTGCGATTGCTTCTTCTCGTCATTTGGCGCAAGTTAACGGTTTCGTAGTTTAAGAACCAAAGCTCATGTCACGACTTATGATCGGCACCACCGGCTCTGTCCCAATGTTATCCGGCGATTTCGATACACGACTCTCACTCATCAGGCAGGTTGAACAATCAGACATTGATCACCTGTTCATCGCAGATCACATCAGCTTCCATACCGGTCTGGGTATGGACGGCATCGTCAATGCCGCGACTCTCGCGGCAATGTCCCCCCAGACCACCATCTTCATCGGCGTTTACCTGCTTGCGCTGCGACATCCCGTGCCCGTGGCCAGGCAGCTATCCTCGATATCGCAGTCAGCACCCGGCCGCATTATCCTCGGTGTCGGCGTCGGCGGCGAAGATCGCC
>CAXPUI010000195.1:0-7170 GCA_964220205.1 Candidatus Allofontibacter communis
ACTCGCGAAGGCGGGCTTCTATCCGACCGTCGATGCCCAAGTGTCCTACAACCACAATGTTACCGGCAGCATTTCATTTATTGGGGACAAGCTGGATCAACGCACGATGGCGCTGAGTGTCAATGTCCCCGTTTACCAGGGTGGCGGTGTTAAGTCGCAGGTCACGGCTGCCAGCTACAACCTCGAAGCGGCACAGAAGAACCTTGACCTGATTCGCAGCCAGGTCGCCGAAAATACCCGCAGCCTGTACACCGCTATCAATACCGAGGTTGCGCGAGTACGGGCCCGCCTGCGAGGTATCGAATCCAGTCAGAGTGCATTGGACGCCACTCAAACCGGGTACGAGGTCGGCACACGGAACATCGTCGATGTGCTTCAGGCGCAGAGAAATCTGTACGCGTCGCAACTGCAGTATGCCAGTGCCCGCTATCGCTATGTTCTGGATACCCTGCGATTGAAACAGGCCGTCGGTACACTTAATCCTCAGGATCTGTACGATCTGAATGAATTTATTGACTCAGACGTTGTCGTAACAAGGACTACACCGACAACCCGTTAATATGAAAAAACTGTGGGCTATCCCTCTGACCGGCGCTGTTATCGCGGCGTTTTACGTCATCGCGGTTGAAGAAAAACCTGTATCAACCTCTGCCTATGAAATGCCGCCCCCCCTTGAGAGTGCGTCGCCTTTCTACACCACTGATGAACGCAACAATATCGCAGTCTTCGAGGCCGCGAGCCCCAGTGTCGTTTTCGTCACCAATACCAAGTTGCGACGCCAGCGTTTTTCACTCAACGTGATGGAAATCCCACGTGGGAGCGGTACTGGACTTATCTGGGATGACAGCGGACTCATCGTGACCAATTTCCATGTCGTGTACGGTGCCAACAAGATCACCATCACGCTGCAATCGAATCGCAGTTACGAAGCAACGGTAGTAGGCTCTGCACCGGAAAAAGACATCGCTTTACTCCAGATTGATGCGCCTGACGAAGACCTCACCGCCCTGCCATTGGGAGACTCAGCATCGCTTGCCGTCGGTCGCAAGGTCCTTGCCATCGGCAATCCCTTTGCGCTGGACACAACGTTGACGGTTGGGGTTGTCAGTGCCCTTGGCCGGGAGATCAAGTCTCTCAACAATCGAACCATAAAAAACGTCATCCAAACTGACGCTGCCATCAATCCCGGCAACTCCGGTGGTCCCCTGCTGGATTCCCATGGTCGCCTGATCGGCGTCAACACCGCAATTTATTCGCCATCAGGTGCCAGCGCCGGTATCGGATTTGCGATACCTGTCAACACGCTTAAAGTCATCATTCCCCAGCTCCGAGAGCACGGCAAACTGTTCAGGCCGGTGATCGGCATCGAAACCCTGACCGACTACTGGACCCGGCGACTGCGCGTCAAGGGTGTCGCTATTCTCTCAGTACGCGAGGGCATGCCTGCCGACAGGGCGGGAATGTCGGGTGTCCGCGAGGATCGCCGCGGTAACATACATCTTGGTGACGTTATTATCGCCATCAACGGAGAAAGCGTGACTAACGAGGATTCTCTGCTGTCCCAGTTAGAGCAATACGAACCTGGCGATACGATAGAAATTACAACCCTGAGAGACGAAGAGATCCATAACTACGAGTTAACCCTCATGGCTCCGGACAGTTAGCTCTTGTTCTTGCACGAACTCACTGCTGAACAGAGTGAAACATTTATCTGTCTTGCTCACGATATTGTCGTCTCGGACGGTGTCGTCCGCGCCGATGAGCGATTCATGATTGAACAACTGCGCAGGGAAATCGGGCTGCCTCAGGACTTCGAAACTCATTACGTCCCCCTCGATGGCGTGGAAAAAATATTCGATTCGCCACGTGCAAGAGTCTCTGTGGTCATCAATCTGATCAGGCTCAGTTACGCTGACGGTGCGTTTGAAATCGAGGAACGCTTCCTGCTGGAGGAAATTTGTCGCTTGTTCGAGATCGATGAACAACAATTCTCTCTGATCGACAACTGGGTAAGACGGCTCATGGGACTGGAAGAGGAAGCCAGGACGTTAATGTAACGCTCAAATGCCGGGTATTGATCACACCGTCCGACGCACCCTGGATTGACTGCCCTTGAGCATGTCGCCATACGTCATCATCGCACAGGAACATCAGCCATCTGCTGCTGAAACTACTCGGCGGTTCAGCCCCAATAAAGAGATGAACGACCCCAGTTACCGCTTTCTGCCGGGATGCTGCGTACTCTGCGACCACTGGTCCTTTCGGCGTAGCGACCTGTGCTTCGCCTGCGAAACCGACCTTCCCTGGATTCGCAATAACTGCCGATATTGTGGCGTTCCCCTGGCGGTGGCGACTGACCTGTGCCTGTCCTGCGTGAAGCAACCGCCGAACTTCAGCGCTGTATGCGGCCCACTGGTCTACCGGTTTCCTGTCGACGTCCTGATTTATCAATTCAAGAATCAGCGGCGGCTTGCCTCAGGCAAAGTGCTTACCGATCTCCTGCTGCAACAACACAAAAAAACGCTCAGCTCCCTGATCGATCGAGATACTCTACTCGTCCCTGTACCGCTACATTGGACCCGGCGGCGAGTTCGCGGCTTTAACCAGGCGGCATTTATTGCTAATCGCCTGGCTAAAACACTTAACGTTCAAGCATCACCGGGCATCATGCGAATAACCCGATTAACACCCGCGCAGAAACACCAGTCCAGAACCAGTCGTTCCCACAATCTCAAGGGTGCCTTCGAAGTAAAACAGAGCCTTGAGGGAAAAAGAATCATCCTTGTTGACGATGTGGTTACGACCGCCGCCACCGCGGCAGAAGCTTCCCGCTGCCTGTTGCTGGCAGGAGCAGCAGACGTCGTCATCGCTGCATTAGCCAGAACACCAGACCCGCGCGACTAGCAGAGCTATGATAAAGTCTGTCTTTTTGTCTGGCCGGAAATATGGACTGGGAATACGCTACTATCAGTGAGGATTTTGTCGCTGGCATCAACCAATCAGGGCAAAGTGAGCAGAGCTATCACATCGTTGTATCGGACGGCGAAATTCTTTGCGTTGATGGCCAGCATCCCTGGCGACCGCTGACCCAGGACGAATGGCGCTGGTGTGGCCTGGAAGCCACCTCATCTCATTACCTGGGTCGCATTGGCGATACGGCGATTATCGCTGAAGAGGTTGACGGCGATGCGGAGGAACCACCCGGATACGGCTTTGAAACCCTCTGGTCTTTTCTCACCACCGTCGATCAGCCTGTGTTCTACCTGATTGGTCGCGCCAAGCAACTGGTGGAATGGCACCAACATCACCAGTTCTGCGGAGCCTGTGGAAAGGTCACATCCACCGAGCCAACCGACCGGTCACGTAAATGTGAAGCATGCAATATTCCCTATTACCCCAGGTTGTCTCCCTCAATTATCGTCCTCGTTCATCGCGGTGAAGAAATCCTGCTGGCGAAGAACGCGGCTACGCGAGGCAATTTTTACTCAACGCTGGCTGGTTTCGTGGAACCGGGTGAATCAATCGAGGAAACTGTCCATCGCGAGGTTTTCGAAGAGGTTGGCATCAGGGTCAAGAATCTACGTTACTTTAACAGCCAGTCCTGGCCCTTCCCGAACTCTCTGATGCTTGGTTTTCATGCGGAATACGACAGCGGGGAGATCACCATCCAGGAAGAAGAGATCGCGGACGCACAATGGTTCCACTATAACGACCTCCCTAACAAACCAGCGATGATGTCAATATCCGGATGGCTGATTGCTGATTACATTAAGCAAATGGACACTTGATGGGACAACGCACGGTTGCACTCGTCGCTTTGCTGATCAGCCTGATTGTCGCCCAGGCCGGAGCGGCAAAAGGGTTCGACGGAACCAGCAACAAGGACCAAAAGCCACTCCGCATCGCAGTCGCTGCAAACTTCAAACCGGTCCTTGACGAACTGATTGAGCACCATCCGGACGCCAGCAGGATCACCGTGAGCACCGGTTCAACCGGCGCACTAACGGCACAGGTCAGGAATGGAGCCCCTTATGACCTGCTGTTCGCAGCCGACGTGAGACGGCCTGAGTATCTTGAAAACCTGGGCTTGACGCGTACCAGAAAGACCTATGCCTTCGGCAGGCTGGCTCTTTGGCAGCCGAACGCCAGCAGTGTTAATGAGTCCAGCCTGGGGGCACTGTCTACTCCAATAGCGATCGCCAATCCTCGCCATGCACCTTATGGCCAGGCGGCAGAAGACGTCCTGCAGAAGGCTGGCAACACCAGATCAAGGCGAATCAAGGGCAGTAACGTTGCCCAGGCGTTCTCTTTTGTTCAGACCGGTAACGTCGACGCAGGGCTGGTTGCTTTATCTCAACTCCGGTATACCGACGTTGCCGATCATACCTATTGGATCATCCCTGCTGATTTTCACCTGCCCATTGAGCAGCAGGCGGTAGTCATACGAGGTGCCGACGATAGAGCCGATGCTTTCCTGCAATTCATGGACTCAGCAGCAGCAAGGACTGTCATTGAGCGCGCAGGATATGACCTGGGGGCCCGTCATGACTGATCCCGATTTCATTTCACTGCTGATTACGCTCCGACTGGCGACTGTCACGACGTTTTGCCTGATTCTCATCGGCACCCCACTTGCGTGGTTCCTCGCCAATTCCAGACACTTCCTGAGAAATCTCATTGAACCCATTGTCGCGCTGCCAATTGTATTGCCTCCCACGGTCGTGGGCTTCTATCTGCTGATTGTTTTTTCCCCTGATACCCTGCCCGGACAGCTCTGGTTGTCAGCAACTGGCAGCACGCTCGCATTCTCTTTCGCCGGGCTGGTTATCGGCTCGATCATCTACTCACTGCCGTTCTATGTTCAGCCTCTACAGGTGGCCTTCAGCAATTTAAGGCTTGAACTGATCGAAGCAGCTGCAACCCTTGGTGCAGGCCCGGTCGATCGGTTTTTCAACCTCATCCTCCCCCTGTGCAGGCGTGGGTTCGTGATCGCGATTTGTCTCTCCTTCGCCCACACCGTTGGTGAATTCGGGATCGTCCTGATGATAGGCGGCAATCTGCCTGACGAAACGCGGGTTCTTTCCATAGCCCTCTTTGATCATGTCGAGGCCCTGGACTATCAGCGGGCGCATCTCCTCGCACTGGGCTTGCTGGGCTTCGCGTTTGTCATGCTCTTCGTGCTGTATAACCTGGACAGGCATTGGCAAAAATCGTCGATGGGAGAAAGCCGATGACCCTGGCGCTGGAGACTCAGCTTAAACGGTCCAGCGGTTTCAATCTCTCGGTTGACCTGAGCATCGCAACCGATCGCGTAACCGCCCTCTATGGCACCTCAGGTTCCGGCAAAACTACCCTGTTGCGACTGATCACCGGCCTGGATCGCGAAGTGGGGGTTAACGTTACTTTCAATGGCAGGGTCTGGCAAAGTACCGACACCTTTGTACCCGTGCACGAGAGAAGAATTGGCTTTGTCTTTCAACACCTCAACCTGTTCCCTCACCTGTCGGCCGCAGGGAATCTTGATTTCGCTATCCGGCGGAATAGCTGTAACGAGGGCTTATCCCGCCATGATGTTATCGACATGCTGGACATCGGGCATCTTCTGAACCAGCACCCGGGAAATCTTTCCGGGGGAGAACAGCAGCGGGTAGCGATCGCTCGTGCACTGCTGTCCAACCCGCAACTATTGGTCATGGACGAACCTCTGGGTTCCATCGACACCCAGGCCAGGGCGCGAATTCTCCCGTATCTACAGCGTTTGCACGACACACTGAAAATTCCCGTTATCTATGTTAGCCACGCGCTGGACGAGGTACTGGAACTGGCTGATGATGTCATCCTGCTTGAGGCAGGCCACGCCACTTCGAAACAATCTGTTTTTGACTTTGCCACGGCCGGACCTGACGCTGACCTCCCCCACGGTACAGCCATGATTCACTGCCAGGTGACCGGCAGAGATCACGACAATGACCTGACGATTCTCAGCTTTGAAAACCAGACCATGTACGTGGCCACCCCAACTTACGCACCGGGAAAAATACTCAGATTAAGAATTCCGTCTCGGGACGTCAGCCTGGCTTTGAATAAGCCCGGAAGCAGCAGTATCCTCAACATCCTCGAAGGACGCATCAGTGCAATACATGATGATGCAGCGGGACCTACAGTCGTTGTCATCGTACGTTGTGGCGAGCAGCAAATCCTCGCACGAATCACCCGGAAATCGCTCTTGGACCTGAAACTGACAATCGACCAGCAGGTCTACGCCCAGGTGAAGGGAGTCGCATTGATGATCAACGATGAGCGTTGAACATCCCTTCGCTCGGCTCAACCCGGATTTCATCATTGACGCGGTGGAAAGTACCGGCCTGTTTTCAGACGCCCGCATTCTGGAACTGAACAGCTACGAGAACCGGGTCTACCAGATTGGTATTGAGGACGCAGAGCCGGTCATCGCCAAGTTCTATCGCCCGGACAGATGGACCCTGGACCAGATAAAGGAAGAACATAGCTTTACGCAGGAACTCTACGACCATGGGCTGTCGGTCGTCGCACCGCTAGAAGTCGCAGGAAAGTCCTGGTTCACTTACCAGGACTTTATCATCGCCCTCTTCCCCCGCAGAGGGGGCAGAGCCCCGGCAATAGATGATCTCAATTGCCTGGAAGTGCTGGGTCGTTTCATCGGTCGGATGCATAACGTCGGTGCTGCCCGGCAGTTCGAACACCGTCCCACGCTCTCTTCCCTGGAGTACGGCGAGCAATCCAGGTCTTTCCTGCTGGACAAGGCGTTTATTCCGCTGGAACTTGAGGCTGCCTATACTTCCGTGACTGAGCATCTACTTGCCATGATCTCCGATAGATTTGCTGGCGTTCAGGTGAAACACCTTCGACTGCATGCTGACTGCCACATGGGCAACGTTCTCTGGAGAGATGAACAACCACACTTTGTGGACTTCGATGATGCCCGATCCGGACCTGCAATCCAGGACCTCTGGATGCTGTTGTCAGGGGACGAAGTTACCCGCCAGATACAGATGAAGAGTGTGCTCACCGGCTACAGGGATTTCCGGGACTTCGATCCCATAGAACTCCAACTGCTGGAGCCCCTGCGCACACTCCGCATGATGCATCATGCCGCCTGGATAGCGAGACGCTGGGATGATCCTGCGTTTC
>CAXPUI010000196.1:0-5804 GCA_964220205.1 Candidatus Allofontibacter communis
CTCCTGACGTTCCCGGTTCAAGGCATCCAGCTGATCCGCAAGCTCCAGAGCACGATCATCGCTGGCCATCAGACACTCGATACCCAGTGACATATCCTGCAAGCGACCCGCGGCATTGAGACGGGGCGCAACCGAAAATGCCAGGTCACGGGTAACTAAGACCGACCTGTCCAGTCCGGCAATCTCAATGAGCGCATTCAGACCGGGACGAGCGCGACCTGCCCGGATACGACGCAATCCTTCCTGGACCAACCGTCGATTATTCTGATCCAGCTGCACGACATCCGCCACGGTCCCAAGAGCGACCAAGTCCAGCCAGTCAGCCAGGTTCGGTTCACTCCTGTCACTAAACCAATCTCGTGTCCGGAGCTCCGAACGCACGGCTGACAGGAGATAAAATGCCACCCCAACACCGGCCAGGTTCTTGCTCGCAAAACTGCAACCCGGTTGGTTCGGGTTGACAATCGCCGCAGCCGCCGGCAGTTCCCTACCCGGGAGGTGGTGATCAGTAATGATGACTTCTATACCAAGACTATTGGCCAGGGCGACGCCCTCAATGGAAGCAATACCGTTATCCACCGTGATCAACAACTCGGGACCGAATTCCGCAGCAACCTGCACTATTTCAGGCGAGAGGCCGTAACCGAACCTGAATCGATCTGGCACCAGGTAATTGACCGAACCGGCACCCATCGCACGCAGCGCTGAAACCAGCAGCGCACAGCTCGTAGCACCATCTGCATCGAAATCACCGATGACCAGGATCGCTGCTTCCGCCTCAATCGCTGTACAAACAATATCTGCTGCGTCGCTGATATCCTTCAACGTATCCGGCGGCAGGAGTCCCTTGAGTGAGTGATCCAATTCTCCGGCAGAGACCAGGCCTCGCGCAGCAAACAGCCTGCCCAGCAACGGGGAATCGCTGTCGATGGGATTGACAGGTTCACGACGGACAATTCGCTTGCTGATGCCGCGAATCGTGTCTGTCATTGGAAATCAGCAACCCTGATTTTTGTCACTGCTGATGTCACTTGCTCTAGATTACCCAGCTGCCGGATCGCCGCATTAATCGAGGATTCAGTGACCTCATTGGTGACAATGACAATCTGGGCGTCGCTCGGCCGGGTATCCTTCTGGTTCAACACCTCGATACTGACGTCATGCTCACCCAGAGTTGACGAGACATGAGCGAGTACCCCGGGCTCATCCTGAACATCAAGGCGCAGGTAATAGGAACTGACTATCGAATCTATATGACTGATTGTCGCCTCTGTCGTGCCGGTAAAGCCCGGATTGGCTATCTGGTTACCGGATCTGACGACATCGATAACATCGGCCATTACCGCCGAGGCTGTCGGCCCCGCACCCGCGCCCGCACCACAATAAAGCGTCGGGCCAGCGGCATCACTGCCAACCATCACGGCATTCATTACTCCGTCGATCTGGGCCAGTATCTGGCCACTCGGTACCAGCGCCGGATGTACCCGGAGCTCCACGGCGTTATCCAGCCTGCGGGCTATGCCCAGGTGCCTGATCCGGTAACCCAGTTCTGCAGCGAGCTGAATATCCGTCGTGGTAATCGCCGATATCCCTTCCGTGTACATCGCTGAAAAATTCAACGGAATGCCAAAAGCGATCGTCGCGAGAATCGTCAGCTTGTGAGCGGCATCGATCCCTTCAACATCAAACGTGGGATCGGCTTCGGCATATCCCAGTTGCTGCGCTTCCTTCAGGACCTCGTCAAAGGAACGACTGCTTCCGGGCTTCGCCATTTCGCTGAGAATAAAGTTGCTGGTACCGTTCACAATCCCAGCGAGCCATTGGATGCGATTACCCGCCAGTCCCTCTCTGATGGCCTTGACGATCGGTATCCCACCGGCAATCGCCGCTTCATAACGCACGCTGACATTATTCATGTCTGCGGCCTCGAAAACTTCATCACCGTGCAGCGCAATCAGGGCTTTATTGGCGGTAACGATGTGCTTGCCATTGTTGATGGCTTCCAGAACCAGTTCCCGGGCAGTATCAACACCGCCTATCAGCTCGACCAGGATTTCGATATCCGGGTTGCGGGCGACATCGAATACATCACGAGTCACGTCGAACGCCGATAGATCACAATCAGGGTGATCGCGTCGACATCCCACCTGAACCAGCTGTGGTACCGCCGACAGCTTGCGTGCTATCTCACCTTCATTGCTGGCGAACAGGTTGAAGAGCCCCGATCCTACTGTTCCTAATCCACAGATACCGACTCGCATCGTCATCACTAACCCTGGTTCCTGAACATCTTCTTGATACCCCGCAGCGCCTGTCTGGTGCGATGTTCATTTTCTATCAGCGCGAAACGCACGTGGTCATCCCCGTATTGACCGAAACCGATACCCGGAGACACCGCAACCTTGGCCTCCTTGAGCAGGTGTTTGCTGAATTCCAAAGAACCCATGTTTTCGAACGGCGGGGGTATTTTCGCCCAGACAAACATGGTGGCCTTTGGGGGCGTGACGTCCCAGCCGAGAGCGTTCAGGCCCTCACCCAACACGTCACGGCGACTGCGATACATATCCCGGATCTCAGCAACACAGGACTGATCGCCCTCAAGGGCCGCGATAGCTGCGACCTGGATTGGCGTAAAGGTACCGTAATCAAGATAGGACTTGATCCTCGCGAGCGCACCCACGAGCGTGGGGTTACCGACACAGAAACCGACTCGCCAGCCAGGCATGTTGTAGCTTTTCGACATGGTAAAAAATTCGACCGCGATATCCTTGGCCCCTTCGACCTGAAGGATACTCGGCACTTTATAACCGTCGTAGACCAGGTCCGCATAGGCCAGGTCCTGGACAACCCAGATGTCATGCTCCTTCGCGGTTGCAATAACCTTCTCAAAGAAATCCAACTCGACACATTCGGTCGTCGGATTACCCGGGAAGTTTAGAATCAGCACCTTGGGCTTTGGCCATGTATTGGTAATGGCCCTTTCAAGTTCCTCAAAAAAGTCTCTGTCACTGGTCAGAGGTACATGCCGGACGTCGGCATCTGCGATCACAAATCCGTAGGGGTGGACCGGATACGAGGGGTTCGGCACCAGAACACCATCGCCGGGACCAAGTACTGCCATGGCAAGGTGCGCAATACCCTCTTTTGAACCAAGGGTAACGATCGCTTCCGACTCCGGGTCAAGTTCGACGTCGAAGTGAGTCCGATACCAGTCGCAGATCGCTTTGCGGAGGCGAGGTATACCCTTGGACTGGCTGTAACGGTGGGTATCTCCGCGTTGTACCGTTTCGACGAGCTTGTCGACAATATGCTGTGGCGTCGGCTGGTCCGGATTGCCCATACCAAAGTCGATGATATCCTCACCGCGCGCACGCGCTTCTCGCTTAAGCGAATCGGTGATACTGAATATGTAGGGTGGCAGCCGCTTAATACGCGGAAATTCTTCCATTTCTCCGAAAACCCGGTGAGTCAAACATGCTGAACCGCCGCTGACAGGTCGACCGGCCCAGGGGCGCCAATCTTACCCGATTGAGCATTGCATTACAGGTCTAACTCGCACTGTGCCTGGGTTCAGGAATACGAAACAAGACAAGCGATGCCCCAGTCGCCAGGAACAGGATCGAGGTGACGAACACCCATTCATAACCTAGGAGACTGGCCATAACACCACCCGCCAGTGGACCCAGACTACCCGCAACCTGCGAGACGCTGTTGGCAAGCGCAATACGGACCGGCAGGTTCTGCCGGTCACCGAATTCCAGAACAATATTTCGAGCAGCGTTCTCGAACCCCTGGACCGCAGCACCGATACCCACAAACACAATCATCGTGACCATCAGGCTGTTACTGCTCAACAGGAGCATGGTTGCAACGATCCAAAGGAAACCTGTGATCAGGAGTACCAGACGAAAACCACGGCGGTCTGCAATAAATCCCCAGAGCAAGTTCGAAACCGTACCTGACATGGTAAAGGCAAAGGTGACCATACCGAGCGTTGTACCCGACAGACCGATCGTCTGACCGGCATAAAGGATATAGAAAGGCATAGCCATCCGGCCGGTCGTCGCGATGGTTCGAGCGACAATGAAACGCCGAAACGGCTTCTCGGCGCTAAGCAGCTGCGGTACTTCACGCAACTGCTCGAATAAAGACAATTGCACCTTGACTTCAGGTGGCTCAGGCTCGCGAACGCCCAGCAGCATAAGCAGGCCAATGGCAGTGAGCACGAATGCCAGGAGAAACGTCCAGGAATAACCTGTAATACTCGCCTCCGCACCAATCAGGTAGGCACCGCCAATATAGGCGACCGCTGCTGCGGTCGTACCTGCCAGAAAATTTCGAAAGCCAGTCAGGCGACCGCGCTTCTTGACCGGGATCACCTTCGACATCAGGTAATTAAAGATAACTCCCTGCATGCCTTCGAGCAGACCAAACAGCATCAGCAGCACCATCATGGTGATCAACAGCGCATCGTTTCCAAGAAAAAAACCAGCCAGCCCCATCAACAGCACGCAGCTACGCATCAACGTTCCGGTTACAAAACCGATCGGTAGAACACGCGACCTGTGCGAAATCAGGTTCGCACCAATCAGCGGTGTCAGCATTTGTCCCAGGCCCTGCAAAGCCAGAGCCGCGCCAACAACCAGGTCAGACCCACCTGAAAGCATCAACAGGTAAGCCGGGATAAAGGTGGGAGCATTGATGAAGCGAAACCCTGTCTGCCCGAGCATGCCGTGCAGAAGATGCGCAGTAAAATTACGGGTCAGGTTACGCTGGACAAATATTTCATAACGCCGCTCGGCATGGCGCGCAGCGACATCAGGCTTGCTCAACGGTCCGAGCTACTCAGTTAATACCCAGGCGGCGGGCCATTTCTTCAGCGGGCAGGTAACCAGGCTGAAGACGGCCATCTTCGAAAAAGATCGCAGGTGTTCCGGTTACGCCGAATTGATCACCCAGGGCATAATGCGCGGCCACCGGGTTAGCACAAATCGCCTGTTCGATCTCCTGACCCGCCTTGGCACGGGTCAGCGCACCATTGGGATCCTCAGCACACCAGGCAGAGACAGCCTTGTCGTAAGACGCTGAACCAACCCCCGCACGAGGGTAGGCCAGGTATCGGACTGCGATTCCCAGCTCATTCAATGCCGGGACCTCACGGTGCAACTTGCGACAATATCCACAGTCGATATCGGTAAAGACCGTCACTGTGGCTTTGACATTCTCCGAGCCAGGGGAAAAAAACAGCATCTCAGATTCATCGAGGTCCGCCAGCAGCTGCCTGCGCTCCCTGCTCAATGCCTGCTGAGTGGCATTGACGAAGGTCGAGCCCCTGATCAGAAAGAGTTCACCATAAAAGAAGTGCTCCGCGTCAGCATCCATATAGATGATCGACCCATCAGGCAGGTAAACAGCATAGTAATCGTCAACGTCAGTGGCCTCGATTTTCTTTATCGGCAGCGAGGGCTGAGCCTGTTTCAGTTTTTTTTCGATGGCCTCGATATCTGCGCTGGCGGACGCAGCGACAGCAGCCTCAACGGGCAACCATGCGATCAGGACGCACAAGACAGGGATGAGCAGGGATTTCAGAGTTATCATGATGATGGCGATTCCCTTCAGTCGTTCATTCATTCATTGCAGATTCACGTCTTCTGATGCAAAGTTCATGCTTCGCCAACGCGTAACGCCATCATCATGATTACTCTGAAATCCCTGTTCATACCTGTTTTGTGCGTCCTGATCGCATGGTTGCCTGTTGAGGCTGCTGTCGCTACGTCGGTCAGCGCAGATATCGAGGCCATCGA
>CAXPUI010000197.1:0-3278 GCA_964220205.1 Candidatus Allofontibacter communis
TGTTTCCAGCTGTTTCAAAGATTGGGGTTAGCAATGGGGTTAGCGCTAATGTTACGCGACCCCTGCCGACGCTGATCCCCCGGGGAAATGACACCAATGACTTTATGGTAATACGGTGGCCAGGGGACCAGGATGCGTGGTGATTGAAGGATAGACATCACGTCTGTGGGACCTTATTCGAAGACACATAAATTTCTATCCTGTCCCTTTACTCTGACCCCCTCTATTAGTTGCCTAGATGTACTTGGCGGCCAGCTGGCATGACTGGGCAACGAGTTGTCTGCTCCAGGCATCCACGCGATTCGACGAGCTGAAGGTGTCAGTCATAGTATCGAACGTCTGCCGGAATGACACGACGCCATCGTCCACAGCCGTGCCCGCTTCGATGGCTGGCCGATAGGCCACTTCATGCAGACTGCTCTTCACCAGGCGCATAATACCCACGGGTGCATCACCTTTAATCGATACCGCAGAAGCGCGACCCCTGGCATCCACATTGACCGCTATGTCCAGGTGATAGTTATCCCCTGACCGTGCCAGGGAATCATAGGTTGACGTGCAAAATGGAATAGGTGACCCAATCGCAACTGGCTTGTGTTCTTTCGTTCCGCCAAAAGCCGGTTCCTCTTTTTCAAACAGCATCAAGGTTGTCCAGGCCGAGACAGCACCCACCTTCTGTTCGAGGTTCAGGGTATGGAAGCTCCTTGGCCCCCGGTAGCCCAGCAACGCAGCCGGCAGGTTGAGAGGTTCGATGTTCCCTTCAGGCGCGGTAGATTCGCCTTTTGCCAGGTAGTGCATATCAATCAGGTCAGTTTTAAGGTCAACCAGTTCAGTACCCGATGCTGCGTCCAACCTGGAAACGATCTCCAGGGCGTTATCGAGCTTCTCAACGGCGCAGCAAGCACCTGAAAGATAGTCGTTCAGCGCCTGAGCCCGCAGTATCCGAATCTGGACTCTGCCACCATGCCCGTTGAAATGCTCAGCCGCCATGCGATAGAACTCAGCGGCTGGTGTGTAGCGCATCGTGTTGCGATACCAGTCGGCCAGCTTCAGGCCGGCGTAGTGGTAGTCGTCTGAGGAGCGGTCAAACGAATGCCCGGCGATCCGGAATCTAAACTCCTGCTGGGTATCAGCATCGAGAAAATGCCCGCTGCGGAGGTAAGCGTCAATCATGAAGTCGATGCTTTCAAACTGAATGTCGGAGAGCACCCCAAAGTGCCGGTGCACGAGGTTCTGCATTCGCCGGAAGTGTTCTATGGCCTCTTCCGGGTCAGTTCTAGATTGAAGAACCGCAAGCTGGCGCAGGGGCTGGTAGAGCGTTTCCGCAAACTGGCCGTCGCGCTGCTCGACCTGTTTTATGTGCCTGGTGAGTTTGCTGATCGCTAGAGGATCGTCCACGTTGATACCAGTGAGTTCACTGTCCAGTTGGGCAATCCATAAATCGTCTGAAGCAGACGCAGGGAGCGCAATCAATGCGCATAATATTATCGTAAAGCATTTTACGTAGTTCACAGTTCTGGCTCGCTAAGTGAAGTTACGGGAAGAGGATTAGCAACATGCGTACCAGTTTTCGAAGAAGGCCCGGTTTGTGGCTCGGACGACCCGATGGTCTGGAAGCGGCACGATTTCTGCTACCTCACTCGAAAGAAGGGTTATACGAAGGTCTTCGTCATGCGGATGGAAACCAGGCTTAAACTGGATGAAGCAACCAGCTACGAACAGTGGCGGAAAGAGGCACAGGCCGCGGATAACGCGTCAGGGGCTGCGGCCTGGAAAATACAGGACAAAACAAACCGTTACGATTACAGCATCATCCGCCGCCGCCGCGACGAACTGGCAACAATAAGGTCAGACGGCGATTTTGACGAACTGCTCTACTATATGAACGAGGGTGTGCACGGCAATATGGCCGGCATGGGCGCACCAAGTTTATACACGCGTGCACTGTTTGGGACCAAAACGCTTATCACAGATTATGTCGATGAGCTGATCCTTGCGCTGGAAAAAATCAGTAAGGCGCCTTCGAACAAACTCACCAAGGCTGACAAGCGTGCATACTTCCGTAGGGCCAGCATGGGTTTTGGCCGCACAGCGCTTATGTTGAGTGGCGCGGGATCGCTTGGCGCATTCCACCTGGGCAGTGCCAGGGCCATGGTCTCGGAGGGCATTCTCCCAAGAGTGATATCCGGTGCCAGCGCGGGGGCATTTGTTACCGCTTTCCTTGGGACCCGGTCCCGGGCAGAACGCAGCAGGGTGTTGTCCTCACCAGACCTGCATAGGTACCTGGACCTGAATGCACCGGTTAATGGCAGGCGCCAGGTCGACCAGTACGATCTCGAGGAACTGCTCCGACAAACCATACCCGATCTGACCTTCCAGGAAGCTTACGAGGAATCAAAGCTGCATATCAATATTTCGGTCGCGCCATCTCGTGTCCAGCAGCGCTCGCGGCTGCTTAATGCCATCACGTCACCCAATGCCTGCATTCGCGAAGCAGTCATGGCCTCCTGTGCCATTCCTGGTGTACTGCCTGCCGTAACACTTGCCGCGAAGGACAGCCACGGTAATCGACGCGACTACATACCGTCACGCACCTGGGTTGATGGATCCATCATGGACGAACTGCCCTCGAAGCGGCTCGCGCGCCTGTATGGTGTTAACTACTTTGTCAGCAGCCAGGCCAATCCGCTGATTCAGGGACAGACCTGTACCAGCAATCCACTTCTGACTGCGGCGAGTGATATATACCAGAGCGCCTACAAGGAGTGGCTCAAAACGATCTACCCGGTGACCAGCGGATTCAGCCGCAACAGTTACCCATTAAATGTTATGGCCAGGAACTGGTTCAGCATGGCGACCCAGGAGTACGATGCCGATATCAACATCGTCACGGAGTCGAAGAATTCCCGACCCGGCGAATTCTTTGAAACCCTCACGCCGAAGGAAACCCGCGAACTTATCTGCGAAGGTGAGCGCTCAACCTGGCCGGTGCTGGAGCGGCTGCGCATTACCACGGCGGTGGCTCGTTGTATCGATAACATCCTGCTCGACATGGGTGAGGACACGCTGCAGCCATAAGCCGCTCACGACCAGGTCCGGGATGGGTCGTCCACGAATACCCCCAACTGTCTTATTCACAGGTTTTGTGGGTGCAACCACATCGTTCAGTGTGCTGTCAGATCAATGATCTCGCTGTGAGGTTGCTGACAGTCGACTAGATAATTTTCTTCAGGGACATCAATCATTACAGGTACCGGTGCCTGCATATAATAATGTTA
>CAXPUI010000198.1:0-14124 GCA_964220205.1 Candidatus Allofontibacter communis
GCGAGTATTGAACCCAGCACAGCGATGATCAGCGCCAGGGGCGGAAAAATACTATGCAGGATTTCCGAGAAGGTAATCTCTCCCGTATCGATGGCTGGCGTTTTCTCGGGTTTCAGGACAGCGGTCAGAGCGATATAAATTGTATAGAGAACGACCAGCAGAAGTCCGGGCACGACAGCGCCAGCAAAGAGATCGCCAACCGAAACGGTCTTTGGATTGAAGATGCCCATGGACAGCTGAGCTTGCTGATAGGCGTTTGAAAGAACATCGCCGAGTAGTACCAGCGCAATGGACGGGGGGATAATCTGACCCAGGGTCCCTGTTGCACAGATGGTTCCGGTTGCCAGAGGGATGTCGTACCTGGCCTTTAACATCGCTGGCAGTGACATCAGGCCCATGGTCACCACGGTGGCACCAACAATACCCGTACTGGCGGCCATCAGCATGCCGACGAGCGTGACAGAAAATCCGAGGCCTCCAGGCAGCCGGCCGAAACTCCGGCTCATGGCATCAAGCAACTGCTCGGCAATGCGGGTTTTTTCCAGGGTCACACCCATCAGGACGAACAACGGTACTGCGATCAGCGTCTGATTACTGATGATGCCGAACAGTCGGCTGGGGATGGCATGCAAGAATGCAGCATCGAATGCACCGAAGGTTATACCGATGCCGGCCGCGATGAGAGCCGTCCCTGCCAGTGACAGAGCCACGGGATAGCCCAGAATCAGTACAATGAAGACCGCCAGGAACAGGAAAATAGGCGCGAATTCCATCACCGGTTGTTTCCCCGAATCTTGATCATAGCTTTGAGAAACTCGGCAATACCCTGCAGCAGCAGGAGTCCGCCCATGGCGGGGATAAGTGTTTTCAATAGATAGACACCGGGCAGACCACCTGGCTGGGCGGATGATTCGGAGAGGGACCAGGAAAAAGTGACATATTCCAGGCTGTTCCAGAATATAAATGCACTGATGGGTACGAGGAACAGAACTGTTCCCATCATTTCGATAACTGCACGAGTTCGCTCGGTGAAGCGTTCATACAATACATCGACTCGCACGTGACCCTGTTCCTTCAAGGTGAAAGCGATACCGAGCATGAACGTCGTACCGTGCATGTACATGACAGACTCCTGCAACGCGATTGAGCCTGCGCCAAAGAGATAGCGGGCGATAACGACAGCACAGGTAACCAGGACCATCGTTAATGTCAGCCACGAGACAGTGTGACCGATCACGTCGTTTAGTCGATCAATACGGGTGGCAATCTTCTGGAGGCGGGTCAGCAAAATACGAGGCCATCATAAGCACCGGCAGATGTTAACAAATGATGCTGCTTTGCATCAGCCCAACAGACGCCATGAGTGGGTCTCTGGAAGCGTCACCGAACTGCGGCCCAGTCAGGTCAACAGGTAGTGACTTCCTATACCCGCAAAAATGGCCAGGCCAACCCAGTGATTGTTGAGAAATGCCTTGAAGCAACCTTCGCGGGATCGCTGCCAGGTTAACTGGTGCTGGTAAACAAGGAGTGCTGCAGCGATGGCAAGGCCGCAAAAATACCATAGGGAAAAGCCAAGATTGTGACCTGCCAGGACAAGGGTCAGCAGGAACATGAGTTGTAGCAGACCTATCATGTGCCGATCGAGATCAGCGAACAGGATGGCGGTGGACTTCAGCCCGAGCTTTAGATCATCATCGCGGTCGACCATGGCATATTGAGTGTCATAAGCGACGACCCATAACAGATTAGCGATCACCAGCAGCCAGGCGATGTTGTCAACGGAACCAGTTGTAGCGCTGAATGCCATGGGAATACCCATGGAGAACGCAATACCCAGAACGGCCTGAGGCAGGTAAGTCACCCGTTTCATGAATGGGTAGATGATGGCGACAAGAACAGCGCCTGCGGATAGGGCAACCGTCAACAGGTTGGTGGTCAAGACCAGCAAGAGGGCCATAAAGGTCAGGCCGCCAGCGAGTATAGCTGCCTCCAGAGAATCTACATCGCCAGTTGCCAGTACCCTGTCCTGAGTCCTCTTTACCTGGCCGTCAAATTTCTGATCCGTTAAATCGTTGACGACGCAACCCGCAGATCGGGTCAATATTGTGCCGAGTGTAAAAACCAGGAACAGGTGCCAGCCAGGCCAGCCCTCAGCGGCTATCCACAGGGCCGATAAAGTGGGCCACAGCAGCAGGTAGATACCGATCGGACGGTTCAACCGCGTCAGCGTCAGGTAGTGTTGCCATTGAAAAGGAGGGGATTTCATCGCGCGGGAATCAGCCGCTATTCTGTCGCAGGTTGAGCAAATACTGTAGTATACGGAGCTTCTTGGGGCCTTCAACGGTCCGGTTCAAATTTGGTAACAGGAAAGCTAACACGCTATGAAGAAGTGGCAGTGCATTGTTTGTGGCTTTATCTATGATGAAGCTGAAGGGTTGGAGGAAGAAGGCATCGCGCCGGGGACGCTCTGGGATGACATCCCTGATGACTGGGTCTGCCCGGAGTGTGGGGTCGGCAAGGCAGATTTCGAAATGATGGAAATCGATTGAGACACGACCATGGTTGATCGAGCTGCCCTGACCAGAAACATACTCATAGCAATGGTGTCCGGGTTGGTGCTGGGATCAATCATCCATGCGGCTGATCTTGCGGCAGATAATCCTCTTCTCGTTTATGGGGTCAATGGGATTGTTGATGTCGGTGGTAAGGCTTTTGTCGCCAGCCTGAAGTTACTGGTGGTACCGCTGGTTTTTTTCTCCCTGGCCTGCGGTGCGAGTAACCTGTCTGATGGGTCGAGTATCGGCCGAATCGGTCTGAAGACCATTGGTCTCTATCTCATGACCACGGCGATAGCGATTACGCTGGCGTTGAGCGTCGCCAACCTTGTTAATCCCGGTCTTGGCCTGTCCCTTGAGACTGAAACAACCTTTGTTGCCAAGGAAAGCCCGCCACTGAAAGAGGTCATTATTGCTCTCGTACCGACCAATCCGGTCAAGGCCATGGCTGAAGGCAACATGCTGCAGGTTATTGTCTTTGCAATTCTGGTAGGTGTGGCGATAGCCAGATGTGGACCGGCTGGGGAGCGAGTAAGAGCCAGCCTGGTTGACTGGAACGAAGTCATCATGCGTCTCATCCTCATGCTGATGCTCATTGCGCCGTTTGGAGTTTTCTGCCTGATGCTGACCTTGTTCAGCAATATGGGTTTTACCGCGATTGCAGACCTGTTCAAGTACTTTATGACGGTTGCCGGTGTCCTGGTTCTGCACTTTCTCTTGACCTATTCGATGATGGTGCGGTTCGTTGCAGGGCTAAACCCCATCAGGTTCTACCGGAACTTTTTGCCGGTCATGGCCTACGCTTTTTCAACCAGTTCATCCAATGCCACTTTGCCTGTGACCCTGGAAACGGTTGAACATCGCCTGGGCGTTAAGAATGAAGTTGCCTCCTTTACCGTGCCTCTTGGTGCGACGATCAATATGGACGGCACCGCAATCATGCAGGGCGTGGCTACGGTGTTCATTGCGCAGGCTTACAACATTGACATTGGCATGACCGGCTATCTGATGGTGGTCATGACGGCTACCCTGGCTTCAATCGGTACGGCAGGTGTTCCTGGTGTTGGCCTTATTACTCTGGCCCTCGTACTCCAACAGGTCGGCCTGCCAGTCGAAGGTATTGCTTTGATTATCGGGGTTGATCGATTGCTCGACATGATGCGAACGGCCGTAAATGTCTCTGGTGACGCTGCAGTGGCAACTATTGTTGCCAAAAGTGAAGGTAAATTCAGTCGGGAAGTATTTGACAGAAACTAGTCTCGCTAGACCTGACCTATTTTTTCCGGATCTCGGATCCAGCGCTGGACAAGACGCTCGCAGGTAGATCGATCAGTTTGCATCAAGTTTAGAGATGTATGGCGGACCTCCTCCAACATGGCCTCGTCGCGCATCAGGTCTGCAATCCTGAACTGAAGCGAACCGGATTGTCTGGTACCCAGCAACTCGCCGGGACCCCTGATCTCCAGGTCTCTTTCGGCAATAAAGAAACCGTCATTGCTTTGGCGCATGACCTCCAATCGCTCGCGTCCGAGGCGTCCGAGGGGCTTCTTGTACATCAGTACGCAGTGTGAGGCCTCGCTGCCGCGACCGACTCTACCTCGAAGCTGGTGCAGTTGGGCCAGACCAAGTCTCTCGGAATTCTCCATGACCATCAGACTGGCATTCGGTACATCGACGCCAACTTCAATCACTGTCGTTGCAACTAGGAGGTCAATGGTGCCGGACTTGAATTCGTTCATCACCGAAGTCTTGGCCGCTGCGTTCATTCGGCCGTGTACCAATCCGATTCTGATGTCAGGCAGTAACTCACCCAATTCCGTCGAGGTGGCCTCGGCTGCCTGACATTGCAGAACTTCGGACTCTTCGATGAGCGTGCAGACCCAGTAGGCCTGTCGACCCGCTTCGCATGCTTCAGCAACGCGGGTGATAACTGCATCACGTTTTTCATCTGACATGACAGTGCTAAGGACGGGTTTTCTTCCAGGCGGTAATTCGTCGATGATCGATACGTCCATGTCAGCGTAGACACTCATAGACAGGGTTCTGGGGATGGGTGTAGCCGTCATGACTAGTTGGTGTGGAGCCGTATTGTCGTCTGCCCCTTTTTCTCTGAGAGCCAGGCGCTGATTGACACCGAAACGATGTTGTTCGTCGATGATAACCAGACCCAGGTTGTTGAACTGGACTTCTTTCTGGAAGAGAGCGTGGGTGCCGATCACCACGGGCGTGTAGCCAGTCCTGATGTGGTCGAGTTCAGCCTGACGTTTTTTTCCCGCGACCCTGCCGGTCAGCCATGCAGTTCGAATGCCAATGGGATTAAGCCAGTTCGAAAAATTGGTGAAATGTTGTTCAGCGAGCAGTTCGGTAGGGGCCATGATGGCCGCCTGTAGATTGCTTTCGCAGGCCTGTACTGCAGCGAGGGCTGCGATGACGGTTTTCCCGGAACCTACATCGCCTTGAATGAGTCTGAGACTCGGTTGATTCTGCATGAGATCATCAGCGACTTCGCTCGCTACTCTCTGTTGAGCTTGGGTCAGTACGAATCCCAGGGATGTTATCAGACGTTTATATCGATCTGCGGGCGCGGAAAAAGCCTGCGTCTTCAGTTTCTGAACCTCTGCTCTGACAATTCTGAGGCTGAGCTGATGGGCAACAAGCTCCTCAAAAGCCAGCTTGGCCTGGGCCGGGTGTCTGCCCTCCAATAGACTGGTGGTATCGGCATCAGGTGGTGGCCTGTGCAGATACCGCAGTGCATTGTTGAGGTCGTCGTCGGCACTGCTATCAATCAGGTCTTCAAGGGGTGAAGCATCCAGTATTGCCAGGGCCTGTGAAGCGAGTGCCCGGTAGCGTGACTGGCTGATGCCCTCAGTGGCGGGATAGATTGGAGTCAGTGCTTCAGCCAGTTCGTCAGCGACATCCAGGCGGGAGTACTCGGGATGATAAATCTCGGGCCCCGAAGCCCCGTTCCTGACCTCTCCGAAACAGCGAATCTTGCCTGCATTCTTCAGGTTCTGGTGCTGGGTTTTGGAAAAGTGATAGAAGCGCAAACCGACGCGACCAGTTGAGTCCTCGAGGTAGGCGAGTAGACTGCGACGCCGACCATAAGTGATATCGCAGGCGATAACTTCTCCCTCGACAACATAGCTTTCTCCAGGCTGGCAGGCACCGATGGGTGTTACGCGGGTACGATCTTCATAGCGAAAGGGTAGATGGAAGAGCAGGTCCTGAATGTTTTCTATGCCGAGGTGGGCAAGCTTTTGTTTCAGAGCTTTACCGACACCCTTCAGGGTTTCAACGCTGATTTGGGTCAGATCTGTGGACACTGAGAATTAGTTCAGGTGAGCGATGGCATCGATCTCTATCTTGGCCTCTTTGGGCAGACCAGCAACCTCGATCGCCGCGCGAGCTGGGTAGGGTTCGCTTAACCGTTCTGCCATCAGTTCATTAACGCGGCCGAAGTGCTGAAGGTCGGTAAGAAAGACGGTGAACTTCACGACAGAATCCAGGCTGGTTCCCGCCGCTACGAGTATGGCAGACAGGTTATCCAGCACTTGGTTGATCTGATCGTCAATGTTCTCACTGACTATCGTCATTGAGACGGAGTCCAGCGGAACCTGGCCAGAGACATAAAGCGTCTCGCCGACTCTGATGGCTTGTGAGTAGGTGCCGATAGCAGCGGGAGCTTCGTCGCTGTTGACTCGCTCTTTCAATCTTCCACCCTAGCTTCTCACTCTGGTTATCTTGTTAATGCCCTTGATGGTTCTGATCTTCTTGATGACGCTGGCGAGGTGAATCCTGTCCTGTACCGATAGAACCATGTTGACGATGCCGAGTCGAGCATCTTTTTCCAGCAGGTTGATTCGCTCGATATTGGCATTCGCGTTGGTGACGGTAGCAGCTATCACTGCGATCATCCCTCTGTCGTGTTCAAGCTCAACGCGCAGTTCAACGGCGAATTCCTGTTCAGTATTGGTGTCCCAGCGAACCTCCATGATTTCCTCAGGCTTCTCCCTGAGTTCCATCATGTTTCGACAATTGTCGGTATGTATGACCAGACCTCGGCCTGCGGAAATGTGACCGATAACGTGATCACCAGGTATAGGGTGGCAGCAACGAGCATAGGTCACGACCATACCCTCGGTTCCTTTGATTGCCAGCGGTCCATTGTGTTGTTGTACTTCGCCATCGTCCAGGTCACTGAGAAACCGCCTGACGATGACGCCTGCCATCTGGTTTCCCAGGCCAATTTCTACCAGGAGGTCATCGAAGGTGTCGATTTTCCTTTCTTCGAGTATGGCGTCGATGGTGTCCCTATCCATGTCATCAAACGTCATATCGTGCAACTGAAGCGCGCGTTCCAGTAGCCTTTCGCCCAGACTCTGGGATTCATTGGTCTGCTGGTGTTTGAGAGCCTGGCGGATGCCGCTCCGGGCTTTACCTGTGATTACAAAAGCCAGCCAGGCCGGGTTTGGCTGCGCACCTGGTGCTCGAATAATCTCGACAGTCTGTCCGGATTCCAACGTCGCCGATAGTGGCGCCAGGCGACGGTCGATTCGACAGGCAACACAGCTGTTACCAATATCAGTGTGGACTGCATAGGCGAAATCAACCGGTGTAGAGCCCTGGGGAAGATCAAAAATCTCGCCGACGGGCGAGAAGACATAAACTTCGTCGGGAAAGAGATCAAATTTGACGTGCTCGATAAATTCCAGGGAGTTTCCGGCACTCTGTTGTATTTCAAGCAGGCCTTTCATCCATTCACGGGCGCGTTCGTGTGAACCGCTACCTGACTCTTCGTTGGTCTTGTACAGGTAGTGCCCGGCGATGCCGTTATTGGCGAAGGTTTCCATCTCGTGGGTGCGGATCTGGATCTCAATGGGAATGCCGTGCATCCCGAACAACGTCGTGTGCAGCGATTGATAGCCGTTGGCCTTGGGAATAGCAATGTAGTCTTTGAATCTGCCGGCGACCGGTTTGTAGAGATTGTGTACGGCGCCCATTGATCGGTAACAGTTGTCGACAGAATCGACGAGTATCCTGAACGCGTAGACATCCATGATTTCGTTGAAAGACTTGCGTTTCGCTTTCATCTTGTCGTAAATGCTGTAAAGGTGCTTCTCTCGGCCGAATACCTCTGCGCGGATACCATTCCTGTCCAGGCAGTTGGCAATAGATTCACGAATATTCGCCACGATTTCTGTACGATTGCCGCGCGCACGTTTTACGGCTTTCTCGATCATCGATGAACGTAGTGGATACAGCGCCTTAAAGCCTAACTCTTCGAACTCGACTCGGATGTTGTTCATGCCTAGCCGCAGTGCTATAGGCGCATAGATTTCAAGGGTTTCCTTGGCAATTCGTCGTCGTTTTTCGCCATCCAGGTGTCCCAGTGTTCGCATGTTGTGAAGGCGATCTGCAAGCTTGACCAGGATAACTCTAATATCCTTTGCCATTGCCAGTGTCATTTTCTGAAAGTTCTCTGCCTGCGCCTCAGCCCTGGATTCGAACATGGTTGAGAGTTTGCTGACCCCATCGACCAGGTCCGCAACCTGTTCGTCGAATTCCTGACCGATCGTGTGTTTTGGTACACCGGTATCTTCAATGACGTCGTGCAGTAATGCGGCCATCAGGCATTGATGGTCCATGTGCATGTCGGCAAGGATATTAGCGACTGCCAGGGGGTGGGTTATGTAAGGTTCGCCGGACTTGCGTTTCTGGCCGGCGTGGGCGTCGTCGGCAAAATTGTAGGCTTTGATGACCTGGTCGACCTGGGAGGGTTCCAGATAAGTGCCCAGTTCCTCGGCAAAGGAAGACAGGGTCAACACGATGCAGGCCCGTCAGGTCGGTTCCAAGGCGTGTCGGGACCGAGTGAGCGATTGTCCTTTGTTTTAAAGGTTGTTGAACTCTTGTTCTTGTTGTTCAAGGCCTTCCCGTACCGCGCTTATTGCCAATGCTTCAGCCTCCTCCTGAGTCGGCTCATTCAGGATCGAAGCATCGATGTGACCTTCAGCAATCTCCCGGAGAGCCAATACGGTGGGTTTATCGTTCTCAAGGGCAACCATAGGCTCTTTGCCCTCAGTCGCGATTTGTCTGGCTCGCTTGCTGGAAACCATGACAAGTTCGAACCGATTTTCGACATTTTCCAGGCAATCTTCTACTGTCACACGTGCCATTGTTTACTCCTGCTCTTTGTTCTTTCTGATGCGCTGATGCGATCTTCTCATGCCAGCTCTGGTAGAAAATGCATCCAGATCGCTGCCGGGGCGGCGCATTTTAGCTACATTACTGTTATGAAACAACATAGTAGCAGTTTCCAGGGGGATTCTTCTACGAGAGGCGCAGGTCAGCGAGCAATTGTTGCAACTGGGGCAAGGCCTGGTCACGCCGATATGTATCGCCTTCGCCATTAACAATCTGTTTCAGATCATTAAGCGCGATATCGAAGTCATCGTTCACGATGAGATAGTCAAACTCGCGATACTGGGAGAGTTCCACCATGGCATTGGCGAGCCGTTTTTCCACGGTTTCCGGATCATCCTGATCTCTAGTCACCAGGCGATCCCGGAGTGCGGCATGTGAGGGTGGGAAGACAAAGATAGTCTCTGCATTATCCAGCTTTTGGCGGATTTGTTTGGCGCCCTGCCAGTCTATCTCCAGCATCAGGTGTTGGCCGCCTTCCAGTACCTTGCTGACTGCCGCTGAACTGGTTCCATATAAATTACCAAAGACGTTAGCCCATTCCAGAAAGTCTCCCGCGCTGATCATTTGCTGGAATATCTGGCTGGTTACAAAGTGATAGTTGACCCCATCAGTCTCACCACTTCTCTGCAAACGAGTAGTGTGAGAAACCGCAACGCCAATACGGTCGTTTTCTTCGATAAGCGCCTTAACAAGGCTGGTCTTGCCGGCTCCGGAAGGCGCCGAAATAACAAAGAATCGTCCCCTGGTCATTCGATGTTCTGAACCTGTTCGCGGATCTGTTCGATTAGTACCTTGAGGTCGACTGCTGACAACGTTGTGTCACTGTTCTGGGATTTGCTGGAGAGGGTGTTCGCTTCTCTGTTAAGTTCCTGCATCAGAAAATCCAATCGACGTCCGACGGGCTCGGGACTGCTGAGGCTGCGCCTGACTTCCTGAATGTGAGTGTCAAGCCGGTCAAGTTCTTCAATGATGTCCAGCTTTTGTGCCTGCAGGACGAACTCCTGTTCCAGTCGACCTGGATCAACTTCGACATCAAGCTCCGAGAGCCTTGCCTTTAGTTTCGCCTGTAGTCTTGTGGAAATGTCCTTCGCCGACAATCTGATCTCGGCAACCGTATGCTCAACTTCCTTAAGCTTGGCTTCGATGACTTCTGCGAGTTCTGCGCCCTCCCTTGTCCGCATTCCGACAAGTTGATCCACTGCTAGTTTGTAGGCTGAGAGGACATCTGATGCTAAGTCGTCGCCCGCGTCGTGGCTGGTCAGCACATCAGGCCAGCGCATCAGGCTGAGGGCATCGGCGTTGTTGCTGAGGTCGGTCAGGGCAGCAACGCGGTCGAGCGCGCTTTTTAGCTCAATCACCAGAGGTTCGTTAACTGTCAGTGAACGGGAAATTTCTTCGGCTTTCACCTTCAGCGTGCATTCGATCTTGCCTCGATGGAGTGCGCTCTTAAAGAGATTGCGCAGTTCAGTTTCGAGGTATCTGAGGTTGTCCTGCAGTCGGAAGCTGACATCTAGGTATCGATGGTTGACCGAGCGTATCTCCCAGATAGCTGCCCCGTGTTCTGCCCTGGCAAAGGCTGTCATACTTTTTGTCATCGGAGAGTCATTAAAAGAACGATCCGCAAGTATAATGGAGTTTTTCGAGGTCGGAATAGTTATGAGCGGAAATCGCCTGGTCGATCGGCAGCCGGATGAAATGCGGCAGGTCACAATAGAAACCAATGTCAATAAACATGCTGAAGGCTCTGTGTTGATTAGCTACGGCGATACCAGGGTGATCTGTACTGCGTCTGTCGAACCTGGTGTGCCCCCGTTCCTGCGTGGCAGTGGACAGGGTTGGATAACTTCCGAATATGGAATGTTACCCAGATCAACCAATACGCGTATGGGAAGAGAAGCTGCCAGGGGTAAGCAAGGTGGTAGAACGGTCGAGATTCAACGATTGATTGGCCGGTCGCTCAGAGCGGCTGTGGACCTGTCAAAACTCGGTGAAAGCACAATACGCATCGATTGTGATGTGATTCAGGCGGATGGCGGCACCCGTACCGCGTCGATTGCGGGTGCTTGTGTTGCGCTGTTGCAGGCAGTTAAAGGCCTCTATTTAGTCGAGTCCCCGAAAATCCAGCTGGTGTCAGCTGTATCAGTTGGCATCGTTAAGGGGGTGCCAGTACTGGATCTTGAGTATCTCGAAGATTCGCAGGCGGATACCGATATGAACGTCGTTGTCGTTGAGGATGGTCGGTTCATTGAAGTCCAGGGTACTGCGGAAGATGAACCGTTTGATCGAGAGGAGCTGGATACATTGCTGCGATTGGCTGAAAAGGGGGCAGATGAATTGCGGGTTCTGCAGCGGGCAGCGTTGGAGGGAGCCTGATGCTTGCTGAGTACAAACGGGAGTTTATTGAGTTTGCTATCAGCCAGGGCGTTCTTAAATTTGGTCGTTTTGAGCTGAAGTCAGGTCGTACCAGCCCCTATTTCTTTAATGCCGGCGAATTTAAGTCTGGGCAGGCCCTGCGGAGACTGGGCGATTATTATGCTGCCGCATTGGTAGAGAGCGGTATTCATGTTGACTGCCTGTTTGGCCCGGCGTACAAGGGAATAACGTTGGTTTCTGCTACCGCAATAGCTCTCGCAAGTCGTTACAACCTGGATCTCCCCTATGTCTTTAATCGCAAAGAAGCTAAAGATCATGGCGAGGGCGGATCGTTGGTCGGTGCTGCACTTGAGGGAGATGTTGTTATTGTTGATGATGTCATTACCGCCGGTACGGCGATCCGCGAAGTGATACCTCTGATTGAAACCGGCCCTGCGCGTCTAGTCGCGGTGATGGTTGCGGTTGACCGCCAGGAACGGGGTGTGGGCGCAATGTCCGCCATCCAGGAAGTAGAAAGAGATTATGCGGTTTCAGTGCTGAGCGTCGTCAACCTTGATGATATTGCCAGCTACCTTGTTGAAACAGGCAATTACGACAGTGAACTGGAACAGATTGAAGTTTACAGAAAGGAATACGGGATAACGAAGTAATGGCATCTCGATGCAGTTTCGGCGTTTTTCTGGCTTTCGCTATCCTGGCGATGCCGGTTACAGCAGAGCTTTATCGATATAAAAATGAAGACGGGGTCACGGTCCTTAATAGTCATGTGCCGGCCCGTTATGTCAGAAATGGTTACGCGATTCTCAGTAATAGTGGTCGGGTTCTGGAAGTTGTTCCAAGAGCATTAACGAATGAGGAAATTCGACAGAGAGATCTCCGTCTTGCCAGGGAAGAAGCAGCTGCAAGCAAGCGGCGAGAACAGGAAGTTGTTGACCAGAATCTGATGCGTCTTTACAGCACGCCGGGCGATGTCATCCGCGCAAGAGATGCCAGGTTAGGGTCAATCGATGGCATGATCAACGCACAGCAAAGCAATATCCAGAGGCTCGAAATACAAAAACGCGACCAGGAATCTGTGCTGGCCGACATACAACGAACAGGTGAAGTCATTAGCGACGAACGGATAGAAAGACTTCAGCAGATCGGGGCGAGAATTGAGCAACTAGAGCAAGAGATAGCTGATAAACAGGACGAAAAACAGCGCATAGTGGTCAGTTTTGCGGCGGACCTGGCGCGGGTTAAAGAACTCTACCGCAATTAGAATCTGGGTTGCTGAAACAAGCCCTTTCGCAGGGCCTGCCATTGAAGTTCCCATTCCGAGGTGGGCAGCCGATGGAAGTCGCTGCGCACATATTGTCCTATTCGACCCTCGGCCATTGCCAGCATCAGATTAGCTGCGACTGTCTGATCACCTGGAAAAGGAGTCTCACCGCGCAATGGCATTTCGCGGAGTATCTGCCGCAGTTGTGTTTCTATGCGATCAAACAGCTGGGATACCCTGTGCCTTAGTCGGTCAGTTTCTCCCGCCAATGGATCGCCCGTCATTATGCGACTGATGCCCGGGTTTTTTTCGGAGAAGGTCAGGAGTAATCCGAGGATTTTCTCGCAGCGGACTTCAGCGCTGGCCGACTCGGTAAGAATCTGTGAGATTCTGCTGAACAGAGTGTCTTCGATGAACTCAATAAGAGCCTCAAACATTTTTGCTTTGCTGGGGAAATGACGATACAGAGCGGCTTCCGACACCCCGACGTGTCGGGCGAGACCTGCTGTGGTAATGCGCCCCCCTGGGGTCTGTTCCAGAATCGTTGCCAGTGACTGCAGTATCTGCTCTTTGCGTGATGGTGCTGTGCTGTTGCCTTGGCTTTGATCTGCTTTATCGATCATGCGATGGGCTCCCTGGCCAGATTGGTAATCAGCGTCCCGATACCTGCGTCAGTCAACACCTCGAGCAATACTGCGTGAGGTACACGACCGTCAATGATGTGTGCGCTGACGACACCGGCACTGACGGCTGACAGGGCACAACTTATCTTTGGCAGCATACCACCGGTAATCGTGCCGTCACTGATGAGATTATCGACTTCTTCCGAACGGAGCCCGGTCAGCAGTTGGTCGTCCTGGTCTTTCAAACCCTCGACATCCGTCAGCAGGATCAGCTTTTCTGCACCCAGTTCTTCAGCAAGTTTACCGGCTACCAGGTCAGCGTTGATGTTATAGGTTTCGTTATCATCACCCACCCCGATGGGTGCAATGACCGGAATAATGTCGCTGCTTGTCAGCAGGTCAATGACATGGCGGTTGATACTGGTGACCTCACCGACGTGACCGATATCAATGATCTCTGGTGTTTGTACCTCGGGTCCGCTTCGTTCAATGAGCATTTTTTTGGCTTGAATAAGCGTTGCATCCTTACCGGTGAGGCCAACGGCCTTCCCGCCGTTCTGATTGATCAGGTTAACAATGCTCTGGTTTACAGTGCCGCCCAGGACCATTTGCACCACATCCATGGTCTGACTGTCTGTTACCCGCATGCCATCGACGAACTGTGACTCGATGCCAAGCTGCTTCAACAAAGAGCCTATTTGCGGCCCACCGCCATGTACAACCACGGGGTTCATGCCAACCAGCTTCATTAATACGATATCGCGGGCAAAACTCTGCTTGAGCATTTCATCAGTCATGGCATTGCCGCCATATTTGATGACGATGGTCTTGTCGGTGAAGCGCTGAATATAGGGCAGGGCCTCAGCGAGCACTTTGGCGATGGTGAGCGCGGAATCTTTTGAAATTGTCATGTGAAATCCAGATCCTCCCTGACTTCCTTTAGTAACTCTCTAAATGCCATCTTGATGTCCTCCAAGGATGCTTCGTTGTCGGCCTCAAAGCGCAAGTTGAGCGCTGGTTGTGTATTTGAGGCCCTGATAAGGCCCCAGCCATCAGCAAAGTCGACGCGCAGGCCATCGATCGATGTCAGGGTAGCATCCTGAAAATCTGC
>CAXPUI010000199.1:0-3083 GCA_964220205.1 Candidatus Allofontibacter communis
TTATCTCAACGGCGAGAACCCTCCATCATCTCGAACAGACGGATGCTGACTACTTTTCAGGTGCCGCTGCCGCCCTCATGCCGAATGAGACTTTCGACGGCGCCATAGACCTGACAATCGGCAACAAAACGATACGGTTGATGCATCCCGGCAGAGGCCACACTGATGGTGATCTTGTTGCCCTCATGGTCGAAGAGGAAAGCATTCACCTGGGCGATCTCTTCTTTAACAAGCACTATCCCAATATCGATCTGGAAGCCGGTGGCTCGGTACAGAAGTGGGGCGACACCCTTGACGAAATAATGAAACTGAAATTTACCAACGTTATCCCTGGCCATGGCCCCGTCAGCGATCGCAACGGTATCAGGCAATTTCAGGAGTTCATCAGACAACTGGCTGATATCGGTGCCCGCGCCAGCACTGCTGGTATTTCTCTAGAGGCGACCCGACAATCCACAGAGCTAACCGCCGACGCGGGTTATAGCGAAATTACGATGGTCGTACCTATCGGCCTTGATAGAGAATTCGTCCTGCAGCGCGCCTGGGAAGAAACTCACCATGCTTTCACATTGAGACCTTAAGATGAACAACCAGAAGGAAGGCCTGTTCAGTCCGGCCACCAGAAACTATGCGCTCAGTGTACTGGTCGTTGTCTACACCTTTAACTTTATTGACCGCCAGATACTGTCAATTCTGCTTGAACCGATAAAGCTTGAACTCGGGCTGTCCGACACAGCGCTAGGTCTCCTGACGGGTTTTGCCTTCGCACTTTTCTACGCCACACTTGGCATTCCCATCGCGCGGTACGCTGACAAGAGCAACCGTCGCAACCTGATAGCACTTGCCCTGGCTATCTGGAGCGCGATGACCGCGCTGTCCGGTCTCGCGCAGAACTTCTGGCAACTGCTGGCAGCGCGAATTGGTGTCGGTGTCGGCGAAGCCGGTTGCAGCCCTCCTGCCCACTCGATAATTGCCGACTACTTCCCTGCCGAAAACAGAGCGACAGCGCTTGGAATCTACTCCCTGGGAATACCCGTCGGCATACTGTTTGGTTTTCTCGCTGGCGGCTGGCTGAACGAGTTTTTCGGCTGGAGAGTCGCCTTCTTTGTGGTGGGTATTCCAGGCCTGCTGCTGGCAGTACTGGTCAGGTATTCCCTGCGTGAGCCACCAAGAGGTATGGCAGAAGGTCGACCAGACCCCGGCGAGCAGCCTGGTGTCATGGAAACTTTCCGCTTCATGTGGCGGAAGAAGTCTTTCCGGCACCTGGCATTCGGCGGTGCGCTGACGGCTTTTGTCGGTTACGGTGTAGTTACCTGGGTACCATCCTTCCTCATGCGCTCCCATGGGATGGAAACCGGTGAGATTGGTACCTGGCTGGGCCTCATCCTGGGTATTCCTGGTGGTATCGGCATCGCCGCCGGCGGCTGGATGGCTGATAAACTCGGTGCCCGCGATACGAGGTGGTACCTGTGGGTGGTTACGGTCGCACTGCTCCTCGGCGTACCTTTCGCCTTCGGCATTTACCTGTCCGACAGCGCGCTCGCAGCATTACTCTTTCTTATCGTTCCTGTCGCACTCGGCAACTTTTACCAGGCGACCACCTTTTCGCAAACCCAGGGCCTGGCCACCCTGCGAATGCGAGCCGTTGCTGCAGCCGTATTACTGTTTATCCTCAATATCATTGGCCTGGGCGCCGGTCCACAGGCAGTCGGTATCGTCAGCGACCTCTTGAACCCGACCTACGGGCAGGACTCTCTCAGATACAGCCTCCTGATATTTTCTTTCGTCAATATCTGGTCAGCCTATCATTACTACGTCGCCGGTAAGTACCTGGCTGAGGAACTGGAGACCGACTAGCTCCTGATCACCTGCAACCATGACTCACGCCTGTGGTCATCAATGAAACTGCCGCGAATGCTGTTGGCAATTAAGTGCCTCGCCTGTGACTCGGTCATGCCGAGGTCAGCTTCAAGGGCTGCAAAGTTATCCATGAGATAACCGCCGAAATAAGGCGGATCATCGGAATTCACCGACACATTAAGGCCCCGGTCGAGCATATCCAGCACGGGATGCTGTTGCATCCGGCCAAATACTCGCAGACGCACATTTGATAAAGGACAAACCGTCAGGGGAGTCTGATGATGAACAAGCTGGGCAACCAGCTTCGGGTCTTCCAGGCATCTGACCCCATGATCAATCCTGCTTGCGTGAAGCTGGTCTAATGCTCCCCAGATGTAGTCTGGAGGACCTTCCTCGCCGGCATGAGCGACTCGTTGATAACCAAGCTCTTCAGCTTGCTGAAAGACTTCCACGAACTTCTCAGGTGGATGTCCCAATTCCGAGGAATCAAGACCTACGGCCAGAATCTGGTGCCGGTAGGGGCTTGCGGCGGCAAGTGTTTCCATTGCACTGGCGGCATCGAGATGGCGGAGAAAACACATGATCAAGTGCGTACTGAGCCCCCATTTATCAGCTGCCTCACGGCAAGCACGCTCGAATCCAGCCATAAAAACCGGAAAATCAATTCCTCGCGCCATATGGGTTTGAGGGTCAAACATCATCTCAGCATGGACAATACCCTGCTCATGACAACGCTCCAGATACGCAGCCATCAGATGATAGTAATCACTTTCATCCCGAAGCACGCTTGCCCCTAGATAATATAGATCAAGAAATTCCTGTAAATTATTGAAACTGTATGCTTTTCTGACTTCATCAACTGAGTTGTAAGGCACTTTGAGCGCATGCTTTACCGCGAGTTCCATCATCATCTCAGGCTCAAGCGTGCCTTCTATATGCAGGTGCAGCTCAGCTTTAGGTAGCGTCCTGATCAGTTCAAGCAAATCACTCACTGGTGACTCCGGGGACCGTTGTCCTATAGAGCTGCCAGTTGTCGATAATCTCATCAACGACACGGGAGCCAACCCGGTAGCCTGCCTCGACAGCGACTTCGAGACCCGCGTATTTGTAGCCTTTCGTTTCCTTTAACAGGTTCTCTGCCGCTGTTCTCGTCGGCGGCTGCATCGTGTAGTTGCTGCCCGTCCGCAGCACCATGACGCGGTCTTTATCCACCCTGCCAATCT
>CAXPUI010000200.1:0-4710 GCA_964220205.1 Candidatus Allofontibacter communis
GTGTATTGCTAGAGGCAGGTGTTTGCCTTTTTCGAGAGATTTTGGAGGGCTCACTGGAGCGGCGTGAATGTCCGATTTTGTTGAACGTTCTCGTGAGGTCTCGGAGGGTCGCAAAGCGAACGTTCAGTCGGAGCGCAAAACCATAATCAATTGTTAGAGATTCGCCAACTATTGCTCATTCTCTAACCGGTCCCAAGCATTTAATCAAACTGCTGGCCTGCCCAGAATCGTTGAACCATTAGACCGGTCTGGTTCTAAACAAGTTGAAAATGAGTTCAAGCAGGTGAAGTATCAACAAAATCTGATGCATTCATCGTTTCATATGGTGTCGAATCAACTTGGACTGAAGGGATGCCACCCAATCCATGTTACTAAGACTGTGTGTTTTCACCCTGATGATTATCGGGGCTGCTTGCAGTGTCCAATCGCAACCCGTGAACGCTCAAGAGAGCGAAGGCCTGACGGTTAATTTAACCAGCGAGGCCATTGAAGCTGCGGTTATCTCTGAGGGGGCTATTTGGCTGAAACTTACACCAAGTGGAAGTAGCCAACTGGCTGCCACAGCAAAGGACAACCTGGGCAGTCAGGTAATGATCCACGTGCTCGGCCATGCGGCTCTTTCAATGATGGTCGTGCAAGATATGGCATCGGAACGATTGGTCATTAGGAACCCATCACCAGAGCTTAAAGCCGTGCTCACATCATTTATCCGGCACAGCAGGACAACTGTTTTACATCCTTGGTGAACGTTTGCGCACAGAGCTTGAGTGCTTCAACCATGGTCAAATAAGGGAACAAGTCATCGCCGATTTCCTGAACGGTCAAACCTGCTCGTAACGCCATCACTGCCGTTTGGATAATTTCACCGCCTTCCGCTGCGACAATCTGCACCCCAAGCAAACGGCCTGAGTTGCGCTCTGCCACCATTTTAATAAATCCTTGGGTGTCAAAGTTTACTAGCGCACGCGGCACGTTTTCCAAGTCGAGCAGCCTGGTGTCCACGCTATAACCCCGAGCAACTGCTTCGGCTTCAGAGAGGCCAACGGTGGCGACTTGAGGATCGGTAAACATGACCCCGGGCATGGCACTGAGGTCGAGTTTGGCCTCGCCTTCCGTCATGTTGATGGCGGCCCGGCTGCCCCCGGCAGCGGCGACATAGACAAACTGCGGTTGATTGGTGCAGTCTCCGGCAGCGTATATTCCGGGGACCGTGGTTTGCAGATGCTCATCCACCTGAATTGCGTCGCGTGAGGTTTCCACGCCAATGCTCGCCAGGTTCAGGTCCTCGGTATTGGGAGTTCGACCGGTCGCCACCAGCAGTTGATCGGCTCGCAAGGTGCCGGCAGGCGTCTCGACGATGAACTCGTTGTCGCTATAGTCCACGTTGCTGGGCAAGGTCTGGCTAAGCACCTCAATACCTTCGCGCTTGAACGCTGCATCCATAGCTGCCCCGATTGCGGGGTCCTCACTGGACAACAAACGGCTCCGGGCCAAAACGGTAACCTTGCTGCCCAGTCTGGCGAATGCCTGAGCCAATTCCAGGGCAACGAAACCGGCACCAATCACGATCAGCCGTTTGGGAACGGTATCCAGCGCCAAGGCACTGGTTGATGTCAGGTAAGGAGTGTCTGCCAGCCCCGTTATTGGCGGTTCTGCCGGTCTGGCTCCGGTTCCAATAAAGGCGCGATCAAAATGAACCGGTTTTTCACCACCCTCAGCCAACGTGACTAACAGGCTATTGGTGTCGAGAAACCGGGCCTCACCGTTCAGGACTGTGATGTCCTTGTGTTCTCGAAGTATCTTTTCGTACTTGGTGTCACGCAGCTCCTCCACTCGTGCCAGCTGTTGCTGAAGCAGTTTCGCTCGGTCTACCTCAGGAGCCGCAGCACTGATGCCCGCGTCAAAAGGGCTTTCTTTTCGAAGATGCGCGATATGTGCTGCACGAATCATAATCTTCGAGGGCACGCAGCCAACATTTACGCAGGTGCCGCCGACGGTCCCACGTTCAATCAGGGTGACGCGGGCACCGCGCTCTGTTGCCTTCAAGGCAGCCGCCATGGCGGCTCCGCCACTGCCGATTACAGCAATATGCAGTTTTTGGTCATTTTTCACTCGGGAAACTCCTTGGGGCTTTGGAATTGCTCTCGTAGCTGGCGTCATAGTGTTTTTTCCGCCAGAACGCATAGACCGTAAGGCCGATGAATACCGCCAGTGCCGGAAGAAGCACATAGTCGAGATAGCCCGTCAGGGCGGCCAGTCCCACGGTGGACATAAGAATGACCAGAATCGGTGTGAAGCAGCATAGTGCAACCAGAATAGTCCCTACTATGCCAACTCTGAGCAGGTTCTTCGGATTCTTCATTGCCCCTCCGGGGTCGCCTCTGAGGCCGTGGGAGTGGAGGGGTAACCAGCGTCGCTCGTGGCCTCGGTGAGCGCCTCTATGGAAGTGAGCGCATCGTCAAAGGTGACGACGGCTTCTCGATCAGGGTAGCTCACGGAAACTTGCGACACCCCTTCCACCTTACTTAAGGCCAGCTTGACGGTGATCGGACACGCAGAACAGGTCATGTCAGGCACCGAGAGAGTCACTTTTTGAGACGCAGCCCAGGTGGACATGCTGAGCAAAGTGAGGAACATGGCAAGTACAAGCTGTTTACGCATGAGGAAAATCTCCGTTTAGTAGAATAGGGGCAAAATGTAAGGGAACACTAAAGCGACCAGTACCAGAGCCGTAACTACCCAAAAGATCACCTTATAGGTCTTTCGGACTTGAGGGATCGCACACGTTTCACCGGGTGAGCATTGCTCTACAGGGCGATAGATTCGTCGCCAGGCGAGGTACATGGCGACGATGGCCGCGCCAATGAACAGCGGTCGATAGGGCTCCAAAGCTGTCAGATTGCCGATCCAGGCACCGGAAACGCCCAGAGTGATAAGTACCAATGGCCCGAGACAGCAAGCCGAGGCGAGAATTCCAGCAACCCCCCCGACAGCGAGAGAAGCACCTCCGGATTTAGATTTGAATTTCGACATGACGTTTACACCTGTTGCCCATGGACTTGATGAGATAAGGTTACTTCCGTAGTCAACTACGGAGTCAAGCAGCATGTCGGTTAAAGCCAATTCAATGACTATTGGCGGCTTGGCCAGGGCGGCCAACGTAAATGTAGAGACGATCCGCTATTACCAGCGGCGTGGTCTGTTATCGGAACCCAAGCGGCCTCCGGGTGGCATTCGACGCTACGGTTTCGCCGATATTGATCGGTTGACCTTTGTGAAAACGGCGCAGCACCTGGGTTTCAGTCTCGATGAGATAAGCGACCTCCTACGGCTGGAAGATGGCACCCACTGTGAGGAAGCCAGTGCGCTCGCCGAGCACAAGCTGAAGGATGTGCGTGAAAAGATCGAAAGGCTGGTCAAAATTGAGATGGCTCTGAGCGATATGGTCAGTCAATGCCACGCACAGCCGGACAGCATCGCGTGCCCGCTCATTGCTTCGTTACATGAGGGAGGTATTGGGACAAGAGGCCAAAAGGGTTAGCTTCTGAACCAATCAACCTCTTGGGTTCTACCCGGTTTCCAAGGACGGCTTTAAAACGTCCGTGGACTTACCCCGGTGCAGTAATTGAAAACCAGAAAGACCTTTTCAGCGCGCGGCTCAAGATGGGATCACCGGACGTATACCGCTTTTTGGTCAATTCGATTGTTTCTGAATGTCCGCTTTTGTTTAGGTGGCGCATGGGATGCAAGATGGTCGCAAAGCGAACGTTCAGGCAAATAGATTTTGGAATATGCGCAGTAGACGGGTAGGCACTCTGCGAATGATCGTGATAACCGGTAAAGACGTGATAGCAAGGTGCCAGGCCGAATCTTGGCACCTTGCTATCGGCGTTACTCACCAAGAGTTCGCTGTTTCCAGAGATAAAAGAGCACAGGAATCACCAGCAGCGCCAGAATGACAGCGGAAATCATACCGCCCACCATAGGTGCCGCAATCCGGCCCATCACCTCCGACCCTGTACCGGTGCCAATCATAATGGGCACAAGCCCCCCGATAATGGCGGCCGCCGTCATCATGATTGGCCGAACCCGCATACCGGCACCGTGTAGTACGGCATGGCGGAGGGTTTCTCGCCTTGGCGTCAGCCCTTTGTCATCACACGTTTCCAGCATTGCGTTATAAGCCTGATTCAAATACACCAGCATGATCACCCCAATCTCTACCGCAACGCCGGCCAGCGCAATGAAACCGACACCGACGGCTACCGAAAAATTATAACCAAGCAGATACATCAGCCAGATAGCACCGATCATCGCAAACGGTAGCGTGCCCATAATAATCCCCACTTCGGCAAAACGGCGGAAGTTAAGAAACAGCAGGATGACGATGATGGCCAGCGTTAACGGCACCACATAGGTCAGTTTTTCCTTCGCACGGAGCATGTACTCATACTGACCAGACCAGTTGATTGAATAACCGGGAGGTAGATCCAGCTCTTCACTCACGGTAACCATGGCCTGTTCAACATAGGTGCCTACGTCGACACCCTCAATATCCACAAAGGTCCAGCCGTTCAGGCGGGCATTCTCACTCTTAATGGCCGGCGGGCCATCCTCCACGCCGATCTCCGCCACATCTGCCAGGGCAATGCGCTGGCCGGATGCGGTCACGATGGGCAGTTGCTCCAGCTTCTCGGGCGAATCCCGGTA
>CAXPUI010000201.1:0-13429 GCA_964220205.1 Candidatus Allofontibacter communis
CGGCGAGACTCTGGCTATTCAGCGAGTCACTGACAAGTACACGATCGACCGACAATTCGAATGCCAACACGTTTTCGGAACCACTGACAAACATCACCCCGGTGTTCAGAAAGTCATGGAGCAATCCGCCATCAACCTGGCGGGGCCCATCAGCGCTCTCTCAGAAGGCCACTACCCGGACACCTACCAGGGGCTCTATCTGCGCCCGGACGAAACCCGCGCAATTTTTGAAAAACTCGGCTGGTCCAAAATCGCCGCTTTTCAGACACGACATCCCATGCATCGCAGCCATGAATACTTGGCTAAAATCGCCATCGAAATTTGCGATGGACTGCTGATCCACCAGGTTCTCGGCAACCTGAAGCCGGGCGATATACCAGCGAATATTCGAGTCAAAGCTATCGACATCCTGGTCCAGCAGTATTTTACCCCGGAGACGGTCCTTCAGGCGGGATGCCCAATTGAAATGCGCTACGCGGGTCCAAGAGAAGCCTTGCTGCATGCGATCTTTCGTCAAAACTTCGGATGTACTCATCTCGTGATAGGGCGGGATCACGCTGGCGTCGGCAGCTATTACGGCCCCTACGATGCCCAGCGTATTTTCGATTCGCTGCCACCAGGCAGCCTCAGGATTCAGCCGCTGAAGATTGATGTCGCCTTCTTCTGTTATCGCTGTAACAACATGGCCACGAACAAGTCTTGTCCGCACGAGGAAGAAGACAGGCTGGCTATTTCGGGTACCCGGTTGCGCGAGATGTTCTCGCGACGAGAATTAATCCCGGAGGAATTCACAAGACCTGAAGTAGCCGCGGTTCTGCAGGACTATTACGGCGACGCTCATTGAGTATCCTGGAAGCGAAAACTTTGCGCGCACAGCATGATTTTTGCTTTACTAGATCCATGAGGAGAACTTTTCCATGCCACAGCAACCACAGCTAACCAAAGATCTTCAACGGGCCTGCTCCGACCTGGATGAATTCGGCTACTGCCTGATTGCGGAAGCGCTATCCGAGGCCGAAGTCGCCTCCGCCAGAACGCGACTTGAAGAGCAGGCATCGGCAGAAGACCAGTTAGGATTGTCATTTAGAGACGGCGGACCCTCTCAGCAGGTTGTCGATGACTTCGGCAAGGTTCGTCCGGACGCCTTCTCTGCTGCTAACGGCGGTGTCAATCAGCGACTCTGGATGCTAGCCAACAAAGGACAATGTTTCAGGGACATGATTGTTCATCCCCTGGTTGATGAACTGATCGGTCACATTCTTGGGAGTGCGTTTATTCTTTCGACTTTTTCAGCGAACATCGCCAAACCCGGCGGTGTACGAATGGGTTTGCATACCGATCAATGGTGGATGCCGCAACCTGTCCGTCCCGGCCAGGCCTGCGTGAAAGCCTCAGAGATTTCGAGAAGCGCTGTCGCCGAATTTATCGATCCGGATGCTTCTCTCGGCATTTCACCCGCGGTCGTCGCTAACACCATGTGGATGTTGAATGACTTTTCTGCCCGCAACGGTTCGACGGAGGTTGTACCCAGGAGTCATCTGAGTGGCGCTCACCCAAGCAGCGATCACCAGTCGGACTATCCTATCGTCCAACCCGATGCACCCGCTGGCACGCTAATGGTTTTCGATGGTCGCCTGTGGCATGGCACTGGCGCCAATACCGGTTCAGATGATCGTCTCGGCGTCCTGGCCACCTTCTGCGCACCGCAATTTCGCCAGCAGGAAAACCAGACGATAGGCCTCGACCCCGCCCTCTGGCCCGAGATGTCAGAAAAACTGCGCATGCGCCTTGGGTTCTCTCCCTGGAATGCTTACGGTCGCGTCGAAAGTCCCGCAGCAGCCATGGTAGAGCCTGAGCCGGAGCGGATCGGCGAGCTAAGACCCCGAGGGAGAACATAAGCCAGCTGCAGCAGAGCTAGCTGTAGGGTACTCCCTGGGTTTCTACATACAGCGAATAGATTGACTGGGAAGCCGTCATTAACAGACGATTTCGCTTAACACCACCGAAGCAAAGATTGGCAACACCCTCTGGCAAATGAATCGCCCCGATCAGGGCACCATCAGGCGCAAAGACCTGCACCCCATCGTAGTCAGGGCCACCCCAGCTGACACCGGCCCAGACATTACCATCAATATCAACACGAAAGCCATCCGGAGACGCGGGACCGAAATCCGCAAATACCTGCTTATTATGGAGCTGATTATCAATCACATCATATTGCAGGATCTGGCGAGGATAACCCGGCACATGTGATGCCCCCGTATCGGCGATGTATAGCGTTGAGTAATCCGGCGAAAACGCCAGCCCATTCGGTTTCTCAAGTTCTTCATCGACGATTGTCGCGTCAAGACTTGCTGGATCAAGACGATAGGTCCGCGTAGGCAATTCGAACTCGCCCTTGTTCCCTTCGTAATGCCAGTGAATCCCGTATCCCGGGTCAGTGAACCAGATACCGCCATCAGGATGGACCACAACATCATTGGGCGCGTTGAGCCGCTTGCCTTCGAACGAGTCCATCAACACAGTAAGCGTACCGTCGTACTCCGTTCGGGTAACGCGCCGCTGGTGTTCGCAGGTGATCAGTCTGCCCTGTCGGTCGCGGGTATTGCCATTCGCGTTGTTAGAGGGTTCTCGAAAGGTACTGACCTCCCCTGTCTCCTCACTCCAGCGCAACATGCGATTGTTGGGGATATCGCTCCAGATCAGGCTACGCGTGTCCCCAAACCAGACAGGACCCTCGGCCCAGCGTGCGCCGGTCCACAGGCGCTCTAGCGCACTACTGCCGAGAATGTACTGGCGAAACCGGGGATCAATAACCTCCACCGCCGGATCTGGATAACGGACCGGTTGCGTCCAGTCCCTGCCAAGCAGACGATCCACGATGCCCCTCCCGCCTTCAGGTCGTCAATTCGAGACCGGCCAGTTTTCCCTGGGTGCGCCACTTTTTCATCAATTCAAAGAATTCCAGTGGCCCACCACCGTAGGTATTGTTCTGGGGCATCGCGTTCACCTGGCCTTCATTGTTGTAGTAGCCCGGGGTACAGGCTTTCTGGAAATCTGCCGTCAGCCTCGCCTTCCGAATAATCGTCTGAACCCAATCATCTTCCGCAGCCTGACTGGCTTCGACCCGGGTAACGCCACGTTTTGCCAGCTCACTCATGATGTAGCCCAGGTGGATACTGTTCTCATCCAGTGAAAAGGTATAGGTCGCGGTGAATCCAGACTGGGCCGGTCCAAAGAAGAAACAGTTCGGGAACCCCTTGGCGTGCATACCGTGAAACGTCTGCAGACCATTGGCCCACTTCTCAGACACCGTCTGCCCGTCGACACCAACAATACTGTACCCTGCACGCCTGGAGTAATCAGTGCCTACCTCAAAGCCGGTCGCAAAAATAATGCAATCCACTTCGTACTCTTTGCCGTCGAAGACCACACCCTTTTCAGTGATCTCATCAATTCCCCGCCCATCGGTATCCACCAGCGAGACATTAGGCAAATTGTAAGTGGGGAGATACTCATCATGGAAACAGGGCCTTTTACAGAACTGCCGATAGTAGGGTTTCAGTGCTTCAGCGGTCTCCTTATCCTCAACCACTGAATCCGCACGAGCACGAACTTTCTCCATGTTGGCAAAATCCGCGAGCTCTACCTTAGTCTCAACATCCATATAAGCCATGGCTTTATCTGTCAGGTACTTTTTTACCCCGACCTGATAGAACTCCCGATCGAAAACCCCATTCAGCGCCCAGCCCGCCATGCGCCATTTGGAGGGCGCTTCATCCCTAAGCTGACCAAACAACAATCGAAACGCTTCCGTCCACCCGTCGCTGACAAGATCTTCTTCTACCGGTGCTCCGGTCAGGAAAGACTCAAAGTTTGTCCGTCGTTCACTCTGCCAGCCCGGCTTCTGAGTTCCCAGCCATTCCGGGTCGGTTGGTTGGTTGTTCCGAACACTGATCGAAGACGGGGTTCTCTGGAAGACATAAAGTTCTTTCGCACCGGCTCCTAGATGGGGGATACACTGGACGGCTGTCGCCCCCGTGCCGATGATGGCGACTCGCTTATCATGCAGATTGTCCAGGTTGCCATGTGAATCACCTCCGGTGTAGGCATAGTCCCACCGACTTGTATGGAAGGTATGCCCCTTGTACTCATTGATACCTCTGATAGCCGGCAGCTTCGGACGATTCAGGGGGCCGTTGGAATGGACAACAAATCGCGCCTTTAGACAGTCCTGGCGATTGGTGGTGACAGTCCAGCGCCTCGCGGCTTCGTCCCATTCCGTGGCAATGACTTCGGTCTGCATAAGCGCGATGACATCAAGTCCATACTTGTCAGCGAGGACCCGGCAATATTCCAGGGTTTCCGGCGCGTCGGTATATTTCTGCCTGGGAACAAAACCGGTTTTCTCCAGAAGCGGGAGGTAAACATAAGACTCAATATCACAGGAAGCGCCAGGGTAGCGGTTCCAATACCAGGTACCCCCGAAGTCACCACCCTTCTCTATAATTCTGATGTCTTCTATGCCTGCTTCCTTGAGGCGTACAGCAGCCAGCATACCGCCGAAACCGCCGCCGATAACCACCACTTCAACTTCATCGAAGATGGGCTCACGCACAAAATCCGGTTCCACGTAGGGGTCGTCAACATAGTGTGAAAAGTCACCGGTCACTTCGATGTACTGATCGTTGCCATCAACTCGCAGGCGCTTGTCTCGCTCTTCGCGATACTTGTCCCGCAAAGCATCAGGGTCAAAATGAGTTTCGTTGCTAGTTTCAGCTATCGTCATAACTACACCATCAATTTACTTTTACGCCAATAATTCAGTTTGTTGTTGCCATCCTGCCTGAACCGGGTTCTCCGCCGGACTCTCTAACCGAAGCGAAGAAGTTCCCGATCAGTTCACTACTATCGATATCCCGTGTCTTGCCGAACCCCATCTGGTAACGCGCCAGATAATAGAGCGGGTTCCACCAGTCGTATCGCATACCTGGCCAATCATGCCCCCCATTTTCCACGATGTAAAACTGCACTCGGGCGAGCTGTGACGTTGACCAGTAGGATTTCAGGCGAACGCGGCTGTCATCCCTGGGGTCCAGATCAACCAGGATCGTCGAACTCGACCTGTCGAGCTCATTGTGCTGAACCCAGAAATCGATAATGTCTTCCTGGGAGCGGTACTCGCCCCATCCACCCTCATTTTTTGAATCTCCATCAAACCAGGTAATGTCATCATGAGTACCATGGACAGCTAGTACCGGCAGCGAGCCCTCTGGCTTACAGTACCCATCCCAGTCATTCATCATGGTGCCTGCCACGGGGGCTATTGCGGCAATCAGATCAGAAGCTCGACAGGCCAGCAGATAGCTCATATCACCCCCATTGGACATGCCGGTAGCGTAGACGGCGCTCGGATCAAGGTCTGACGACTGCAACAGCTCCGCAATCAGCAGTCTGACAAAGAGAATATCGTCAGTCCGGTTTTGCCGGTGAAACAGATAACCGACATTAAAGAACGGATTGCCTTCCGAATCCGTGCTGCCCTGGGGGTATGCCACGACGAAACCGTGTTTGTCCGCCTGCTCATTCATCCCGGAGTACGCCATGATCTGCCTGGCTGTCCCGGTATAACCATGAAAGACCAGCACCAGCGGCGCATTAACGGCAAGGTTATCAGGACTGTAAACCAGGTACTGCCTGGATTCGTCGCCGACTGACAGCGTTTTTTCCTGGAGATCACCCCATGCAACACAGGGGAAAACAAAACAGAAGGAAAAACGGACAATCAGCAGAAGCCTGGAATAGAGACAGGCCACGATCCATCCCCCTCTAGAGATATTCTCTCAGGGTCATTTTCGCCAATTGCGACATATGCACCTCATCAGGACCATCTGCTATCCGGCAGAATCGGGCACGGGTGAAGACCGTCGGAATCAGCGTATCCTGGCACACACCCTTACCACCATGAACCTGCATCGCCCGGTCAGCGACAGACTGCGCCATTTGGGGAGCAACAATTTTTACCATCGATATGTAGGGTCGCGCGGCGTCCAGTCCATGTTTGTCCATAACTTCGGCGGCCTGCAGGGTCAGCAGGCGACACTGTTCGATCTCGCAACGACTTCGAGCTATTTCATGCTGCACGCTCGTTTTCTGGCTGAGCTTTTCACCGAACGCCACCCGCTCCTCTGCACGCGCACACATCAGTTCCAGGCATCGCTGAGCCAGCCCGACAAAACCCATCGCATACTGGAATCGGCCCGGACCAAGACGGCCCTGGGCTATCTCGAACCCGCAGCCCTCGCCCTTGATCATATTAGTCAGCGGCACCCTGACATCATTGAACACCAGCTCTGCCTCACCACCTGGCGAATGCAGGCTGTCAAACACTCGCAGCGGCCTGACCAGCTCGACACCCGGTGTATCACGCGGCACCAGGATTGTAGAGTGCTGACGATGCCGGGAGGCCTCAGCGTCGGTCCGCCCCATCACGAGCATCAGTTTACATCGCGGCCCTACCGCTCCGGTGGTGTACCATTTCCGGCCATTAAGCACATATTCATCACCGTCCCGAACAATCTCCAGCTCCATGTTGGTCGCATCGCTGGAAGCCACCTGGGGTTCCGTCATGGCGTAGGCGGATCTGATGTCCCCTGACAGGAGCGGCTGTAACCAGGTTTCCTGCTGTTCAGGGGTACCGTACTTCGCCAGCACCTCCATGTTGCCCCGGTCCGGTGCACTGCAGTTAAAAATTGACTGGGCCCAGACGACCCTGCTCATGGTTTCGAAAATGGTCGCTATTTCCACATTGGTCAGCCCCGGGCTCCATGGTTTGTATTCCTCCGGGAGAAACAGGTTCCACAAACCCTCGGCCTTCGCCTTGGCCCTGAGATCATCAAACCAATCAGGGAGTTCCCAGAGGTTATTCGGGTCCATCGTAAAGTCTTCGTAATCGTGCTCTCGTGGATACACGTGCTCCTGCATGAACGCTTCAAGTCGGGCATTCAGCTCAACAACCCGCTGACTCTTCTCAAATCCCATGGTTCAACTCCTTACGGTTCTATTTCTCTTCAATCCCGGGCTACGATGTCACCGTCCGAAATACCAAGTGACAAAACTGGCCATGCATGAACACCTCGGGAATACCACTAACGGGCCCGACCTTCCCGCCAGGCCTCTATCAGCTGACTGTAGGCCACTGTTTCTCCCTGGGGTTTCTCATTGGTCAATTTTGGCTTCGGTGCCCCGGGTTGCGCCAGCCAGTAGGCAGCATCCCGTTCTTCGTTAAGCTCTGGACCGCATTCACCAAGTACGCCATGACGCTGCAACCTTTGGAGCACACGATCCTGTTCAAGGGCCAGGGTATCCATGGCGTTCTGAGGAGTGGTTTCTCCACTAACGGCGTTCGCGACATTCGCCCACCAGAGCTGAGCGAGTTTGGGATAGTCGGGCACATTCGTTCCCGTCGGCGTCCAAGCGGTACGCGCAGGGCTCCGATAGAACTCCACCAGACCACCAAGCCTGGGTGCAATATCTGTCATTGCCTGGGAGTAAATATCGGATTCGCGGATGGGTGTCAGGCCCACCAGTGTCTTCTTCAGGGAAACCGTCTTTGAGGTGACAAACTGGGCATAAAGCCAGGCAGCTTTACGTCGCTCCAGGGGAGTGCTCGACAGCAACGTCCACGCGCCTGCATCCTGGTAACCAAGCTTCATCCCTTCTTCCCAATAAGGACCATGTGGACTGGGTGCCATACGCCAGCGCGGGCTACCATCGTCATCGACCACCGCGATACCTGGCTTGATCATGTCAGCCGTAAATGTCGTGTACCAGAAAATCTGCTGCGCAATCTGACCCTGCGCGGGTACAGGCCCTGCTTCAGAGAAGGTCATGCCGGCAGCCTCCCCTGGAGCAAAACGCTTGAGCCAGTCTATGTATCGAGTTAACGCATAAACGGCCGCAGGACCATTTGCCGCGCCGCCTCGGGTTACCGAGGAGCCTGCGGGTCGACAGCCTTCCACCCTGATGCCCCACTCATCCACAGGCAGGCCGTTGGGAATCCCCGGATCTCCTGCGCCCGCCATCGACAGCCACGCGTCCGTGAACCGCCAGCCGAGCGACGGGTCTTTCTTGCCGTAGTCCATATGCCCATAGACTTTTACCCCGTCTATTTCTCTGACATGCTCTGTAAAAAACTCGGCAATATCCTCGTAGGCAGACCAGTTGACTGGCACGCCGAGTTCGTAGCCATAGATATCGCGGAACTGGCTCTGCAGTTCTTTCCGCTCAAACCAGTCCGCTCGAAACCAGTAGAGGTTAGCGAACTGCTGGTCCGGCAATTGATAGAGCTTGCCGTCAGGTCCAGTGGTAAAGGAGCGGCCGATAAAGTCTTCAATGTCCAGGGTGGGCGATGTTACATCTGCTCCTTCACCGGCCATAAAATCCGAAAGAGGTACGACATAACCATAGCGGGCATGCGTCCCGATCAGATCAGAATCATTGACATAAGCATCATAGACGTTCTCGCCTGACTGCATCTGTGTCTGGAGCTTCTCGATGACATCACCTTCCTGGATCAGGTCATGGGTGACCCTGATACCGGTGATCTCATAAAATGCCTGTGCCAGCGTCTCGCTCTCGTACTCATGGGTTGTCAGCGTCTCTGACACCACACTGATTTCCATACCGCGAAACGGCTCAGCAGCCTGGGTGAACCAGGCCATTTCAGCCAGTTGCGCGTCCTTGGACAGCGTTGATGGCTGAAACTCTCCATCGACCCATTTGACCGCATTACCGGCGTGATCCATCTTGGCCGCACCAGCGGCTTCCATTGAGGCCGGCTCATCGGAACAGGCGGTGAGCCAGAGCATCAGCGTCAGGCAAAAAAGTCGAATAAACCTACAGCGGCCCAGAAACAGAAAACCACTTAGCCTACCAGTTATCCGCCGTATTGTGGGTCACCCCCACCTCATGACCACAATGCCGACAGCAACCGCGATCAGGCTAGCGAGGACCAGGGGCAAACTGGTCAAGCCCAACCAGAGCAAGTGGACGTAAGCGGCCCCAAGAAGACTGATAAAGAGTCTGTCACCCCGGCTGGTAACCAATGGGAGAAATCCTCGACGGTCTGTACCTGGTCTCTTAAGTTCCACCAGAACCATAACAAGCAGCAGCACAGCGATGCCCAGGAAGAACAATGCTGTTGGCAAGGTCCAGGCCATCCAGTTCAATTCACTCTCCCTAGCGTAAAACCCTTCACCAGGTGCCGGCGCACAAACCAGACCACTATCAGCCCGGGTACAACTGTCAGCACCCCTGCCGCAGACAATAAGCCCCAATCAAGCCCGGAAGCGCTCACCGTGCGCGTCATAACCACAACTATGGGCTTGGCGTCACTGGCCGTCAGTGTCCGTGCCAGGAGCAGTTCTACCCAGCTGAACATAAAGCAGAAGAAAACCGTCACGCCAATGGCGCCTCGATTGATCGGCACAAAAATCCTGAAAAAGAAACTGAGAAAGCTGTGCCCATCAAGCCTGGCCATTTCATCAATGGACTTCGGCACACCGGACATGAAACCTTCAAGAATCCAGACAGCAAGTGGCACCGTGAACAAACAATGCGCCAGAGCAACAGCCAGGGGCGTATCGAAAAGACCTATGGCTGAGTAGAGTTGAAAGAACGGCAGGAGAAACACTGCCGGCGGCGCCATGCGATTGGTCAGCAACCAGAAGAACAATTGTCGGTCACCCAGGAAACGATAACGCGAGAAAGTGTAGGCGGCAGGCAGCGCAACAGCTATGGAAATAACCGTGTTCAGCGTCACGTAGGAGAGCGAATTGATGAAACCTGATGACCAGACATCGCTAGTAAAAATCGCGACGAAATTAATCAGCGTGGGCGACTCAGGAAACCATTCAAACGGGCCAAGAATATCCTCATTCCGCCTCAGAGCCATGGTCATAAGCCAATACAGCGGCAACGCGAGGTACAGGCAGTAAGTCACCAGGAGGACATTCGGCAGGAATCGTTTCACGGTTCCACCACATTCTTTCGCCGGACAACGCTCGTATAAAACACCCAGCAGAGCAGCAGGATCATCAGGAAGTAGATGATGGAGAAAGCCGCTGCTGGTCCAAGGTCGAACTGACCAACAGCCTTTGTCGCCAGATACTGACTCAGGAAGGTCGTACTGTTACCAGGCCCACCACCGGTGAGGACAAAGGGCTCCGTGTAAATCATGAGTGAATCCATCAATCGGAGTAATACAGCGATCGTCAGCACACCCTTCAGCCTGGGCAACTCAATCAGACGGAATATCTGCCAACGACTGATCCCATCAATTTCCGCCGCCTGGTAATACGCTGGGGAAATAGAGGAAAGTCCGGCGAATGACAGCAACACAACCAGGGAAGTCCAATGCCAGACATCCATCGCAATCAGAATGACCCAGGCATCAGTTGAGTTCATGGCATAGTTGAACTCGAACCCAAGTTCTGCCAGCACGACACCAAGCAGGCCGATGTCACCGCGAGCAAAAATCTGCCAGATGGTTCCGACAACATTCCATGGAATCAATAGCGGAATGGCAAACAGCAGCAGCAATGCTGGAGTCACCCGCCCACCCCTGGGAAGGGCCAGGGCTATCGCAATGCCCAGGGGTATTTCAATCGCCAGGACTGACCCACTGAACATCAACTGACGCAGCAGTGCATCTCGCAGCCTGGGGTCAGCCAGGGTTTCCCGATACCAGTCCATACCTACAAAGAGCGGCGTTTGCACGTCGAGAATATCCTGAACAGAATAATTGACGACAGTCATCAGGGGGATGATGGCACTGAACGCGACGATCAGCAGAACCGGCAAAACCCCTAACCAGGCCCGGTTGTCGTACTTATCCATAGGCGACTGCCTCATCTCCCCGAAAGAGTGCAAAATGCTGAAGGGACACGCCAACCGATGCGCTTGTTCCAGCGTCTCCAACATGTCGAACCAGCAGAGTCCCGTCAGGATGAGAGAGGCGGTACTGGTAAAGCGGCCGACCACCTCTCGTACCGAGGACCTGCCGTTCCCGGATTTGCCATGGACCTGCAGGCGTCAGACTGCACCAGTCTGCCCTGACACCGAGGAGATAATCACCATCATGGGAATCAACCCGACCCAGCGTCTCAGCGGCCACGGTCAATTGACCAGCCAATACACGACACTGCACGAACTGCATGCCAGGTGAACCGATAAACTGACCGACAAACCGGGATTCCGGTCGCTCATAGATACTCACCGGATCACCGGTCTGCAAAATGGTGCCGTCGGCCATAACGCTGACGGTGTCTGCAAACGTCAACGCTTCCGTCTGGTCATGGGTAACATAAACCATGGTCAACCCATGATTCGCCTGGAATTTGTTCAGGGTCTGGCGTAACCGCCACTTAATACTGGGCTCTACCGCTGTCAGAGGCTCATCAAGCAGCACCAGATCAACATCATCGCGGACAAGGGCCTTCCCAATGGCGACCAGTTGCTTTTCGAACAAAGGAAGTTTTTCCGGGAAAGTTGTCAACAGGTGTCCAATACTCAGCTCATCGGCTACTTCCCTCGCCCTGCTGACAGCATCGGATTGCGACCAACCCCTGCTCGTCAGGGGAAGTGTCAGGTTGTCCAGTACGGGAATAGCCTCGTAGGTCACTGGAAACTGAAAAACCAGCGCCATATTGCGCTGACGCGCGCCGGACATGGAGACATCATGGCCATCGATCCTGATAGATCCACTGCTCGGCTGCAGCAAACCGGAAAGGAGACCCAGCATGGTTGTTTTACCCGCTCCCGAGGCACCCAGCAATGCATGAGTACTACCATCTTCTATGTGAAGATCCATGCCAACGATGACCGGATCATCAGTGCCGGGATACTTAAATGTAACCTGGTCGAGAGTAACGGAAGCCATATCAGTTTTCCGCCGGCACGGTAAGGAGATCCGCCCGATCGGCACACAGCCAACACGGCTCACCAGGGCGAAAATCAAGCATACCCGGATGACGCGCGACCCAGTCGATATCACCAGCCGGGACAGACACTCGGGCATGGACAAAACTTTCTGCGCCGTTGGTTTCTAGGCCGGCGATCAGGCCCTGCGTCGCCAGCCCCCAACCATCCCCTGAGTCAGCCACATGAATATGTTCCGGACGAACGAATTCGGTCCCGCTGTATCGATTGACACCAGGATCACTCATGAGATCGGCCGCCTGGTAGCTGAAGGGATGCTGGTACAGATCAAGTGGCTCGCCGGCCTGGATAACCTCTTGCCGATCGACCAGCAGGAGCTGATCCGCAAGACTGATCGCGTCCCGGGGGTCTGATGTCGCGTAAACCAGGCAAACCCCGGTCTCCCGAGTCAGCTGCCGAAGCTCACCAAGCAGCGATTCGCGCAGTTTGTAGTCGAGGTTCACGAAGGGTTCATCCATCACCAGCAATCTCGGTGACTTAGCCAGCGCTCTCGCTATTGCGAGTCGCTGCTGCTGCCCTCCAGACAGTTCCTCTGGCAGGCGGTCGAGCAGCTCGCCAATCTGCAGGAGATCCGCGAGTTCTTTGACCTTGTGGCTGTCCCGTTTGCCTCGAGCAACGATAGGAGAAGCGATGTTCTGCGCCACTGTCCAGTGTGGGTAGTTAACAAACGCCTGGTAGACAAGAGCGGTATCTCGCCCCTCAAGTGGACTGCCGTCAACGGTAATCTCCGCAGTAGCGGCCGACTCCAACCCTGCGAGCAGGCGACAAAAATTTGTTTTCCCGGAATGATTCCGACCCAGCACTACATTGATCGAGCCGCTGGCGAATTTCATGTCCGGCGTGCAGAGCTGTGCCTCTCTAAGACGAAGGGAAGAGATATGGATCAACGCTTACTTCGCTTTAACTCGTATAGGCAAAGACTTCAGTCCCGTGACAAAGTTGGACGCCATAATCCTGGGTTCACCGTTTAATTCTATACTACGAACCCGACGAAATATTTCATCGTAAAGATAGACCATCTCCATCTTCGCCAGCAGATTCCCGAGGCAGTGATGGACGCCGTGACCGAACGCCAGGTGACGATTCGGTCGACGGTCTGACTTAAACGCGAACGGCTCGTCAAAAACCTCTTCATCCCGATTCCCGGACGGATAAAGCAGCATAATTGCATCACCTGCCTTAATGTTTCTACCTCTCAGCTCATAATCTTCCGTCGCGTATCGCAGAAAGTGCTTGACCGGCGATGTCCAGCGGATGGCTTCATCAACCACAAGAGGGGTTTGCTCCGAGGCCTGTAACAGGAATTCTAACTGCTCAGGATTATCAATAAGTGCACGAACCCCCCCGGCAATTGCGGAGCTGGTCGTGTCATGTCCGGCAGTCGCGATAATGACATAGTAGGAAATGACATCCATCTCATTCAGCGGCT
>CAXPUI010000202.1:0-3032 GCA_964220205.1 Candidatus Allofontibacter communis
CAGGATGAATCCAGCGTCTATGAGGCAGTAGCAACAATGTCCGAGAAAAATGTCGGTGCACTTGTTGTTCAATCGGCGGGAGTGATGCTGGCGGGTATCGTTTCGGAGCGGGACTACGCGCGGAAGCGGTTGGTGGAAGATCGGGATGCCCGGTCTACAAATGTCAGTGAGATTATGACCACCGAGGTCATCACCGCCCATGAAGGAATGTCACTGGATGGCTGCATGGCGCTGATGCTCCGCAACCAGATCCGCCACCTGCCCATTGTCGACGGCGAGCAACCCGTGGGAGTCTTAACTCTCGGTGACATCATGAAAACGACAATACGAGAGCAATCTGCTGCAATAGAGGAGTTGGAAAGCTATGTTTTCGATGACCAGGGTGGTGAATCATAAAGCCTGAACTATGACGGACAATGCCATCACCAAAACCGGCCCCCTGACGGAACGGCCCTGGTATCGGTGGTATGCCCTTGGCGTCCTCGTACTGGTGTTCACCTCCAGCCATGTTGATCGGCAGATCATGGGTATACTCCTTGAGCCGATCAAACACGATCTGGGTGCCAGTGACACCCAGATGGGTTTCCTGATTGGTCTGACTTTCGCGCTGTTTTATGCAACCCTTGGCATGCCCATAGCCATGCTCGCGGATCGTAGCAACCGCCGCAATATCATTACTATTGCCATCACCATCTGGAGCGGTATGACTGTGGTCTGCGGATATGCGCAGAATTTTGTGCAGTTGGCGCTGGCGCGCATCGGGGTCGGTATTGGCGAAGCCGGTTCTAGTCCACCGTCTCACTCAATGATCTCTGACATGTTTCCGCTCAGCCAGCGAGGCACAGCGATGGGGATCTATGCCCTTGGGGTCAACATTGGTCTGCTGATCGCCTATCTGGCTGGTGGATGGATGAGCGAGCACTGGGGCTGGCGGATGACGTTTGTTGCGGTGGGAGTGCCCGGTCTGGCCATAGCACTGCTGGTTCGATTCACTGTCGCTGAGCCTGTCAGAGGGGCGTCAGATGACAGGAAAGAAGCGGTTGCCGAAGCACCGCCGTTTCGGGACGTTGCGCTCTACATGTGGCGGACCCCCGCAACACGACATGTCGTGTTTGGCAGCTCTCTGGCTGGTTTTGTTGGTTACGGGATGGTTCTGTGGTTGCCCGCTTTCTTTGTGCGTTCTCACGGACTGTCGCAAACGGAGGTTGGCATGACGCTGGCCCTGATGACAGGGGTCGTCGGTGGCTTGGGCACCTTCCTGGCGGGGAAGCTGGCTGATGTCCTGGCAAAACGCGATGAGCGATGGTTCGCGTGGATCGTTGCGGCAGGCAAGGGCGGACTTGTTCCGTTTCTGGTGTTGTTCTTCCTGGTTCAGGACTTTCTTCCTGCACTATTGATTTACCTGATCCCCGCCTTCTTCGGAGGTTTTTACATGGCGCCCACCTTCGCCATGATCCAGAGTCTAGTGCGACCTGAAATGCGTGCAGTCGCAGCGTCAATCTGTCTGTTTATGCTGAATATTATCGGCTTGGGTTTCGGCCCCCAGGCGGTCGGTATAGTCAGTGACCTGCTGGCTGCTGATTATGGGAACGAATCACTTCGTTATTCGTTGATGCTGTTCTCGCTCGTGAACATCTGGTGTGCGTTTCATTACTTTCTTGCTGCTCGGCAATTCCGGCAAGGCGTTGAGATGGCACGAGCCTGACTATTCAGGGATCTGGGTGTCAGAACCAGACGCTCAAACCAAGGCCAGCGTGAGTTTCTTTTTCGCGGTTGCCAGCGAAGTGACGTTTGTGCTCGATGACGAAGTAGGGATGCAGGTGCTTATGGCGCTCGTACTTCAATGACACTCTGAACTCCAAGTCGCTCAGGCCATTAGTTACCTCTCGTTCGTGATCAGCCTGGCTGTACATGTCCAGTTCAAGGCCTGTTTTAAGCATCCAGGAACGATTCAAAGGTAGTTCGTGTTCAAAAGCGATTTCGAGGTGAACCTGTTGTCTGCCAAGGTGCACTGCAGCGCTTGTCTCGATAAAGTAGGGCATCATCCCGAGCAACGCTAAACGCAAACGGGTTGCCTCTGGCCCCGGCTCCTGGTCATGGCGCAGTCCAACATCAAGATCCCAGAAAGCATTAACGGGGCGGCGGTATGCGGCGGAGAAGGACAGCGCGCGAGTCATGTCGTTTTCTCGCTCTGCCTTGAGATTCAGCGCCCATTTTGAATAGTCCCGGCCCACCCAGCCGTCAGCTTCGACCTTCTGCTTGGCCGACTCCGCGATCTCAAACTTGTCGACGCTCCCGTAGACCAGCAGGGGGTCGTCGGTCATGCCGTCTGCCCGTGCAGAGGTGGTCAGAAAAAAAATAAACAGCACCCACCCGCGCCTCATGTGACGATAACTTCCCGAAACATACCCATCATGTGATAAAGGTTGTGGCAGTGGTAAGCCCAGTTACCCCGGGCGTCGGCCGAAACGCGATAGCTGATCTTGCTACCTGGTTGAACCATGATTGTATGTTTTGCGGGCAAAGCGCTTTCATCGCCGCTTTCCAGTTCGCTCCACATGCCATGAAGGTGTATGGGGTGAATCATCATCGTGTCATTAACCAGCGTAATTCGAATGCGTTCCCCGTATTGCCAGCGTATAGGCTCCGCGTCTTCATAACGGATACCGTTGAACGACCACATGTAGCGGTTCATATTCCCGGTAAGATGAAGTTCCAGTTCCCGTTGCGGCTCGGCCATTGACATCGATCCGTTGAGTCTGCGCAGGTCAGCGTAGGTCAATACCCGGCGGCCATTGTTTCTGAGCCCGACGCCAGGGTCATCAAGCCGGTAACTGACGGATTCGGCGAGCATATCGACGCCGGGGCCATATTCCGACTTATGATGCTTAAGGGGTTGTTCTGGCTGCCGGTGATTATGATGATTATGATGTTGATCCTGCCCTGATTGAGTTGCGGCAGGCGCCATGCCCATATCGATGTGCTGGAGGCGGGGTACAGGATCCAGGTCAGGAACTTCAGCTGTCAGTCCT
>CAXPUI010000203.1:0-3224 GCA_964220205.1 Candidatus Allofontibacter communis
TGTTCTGAGCGACGGTGCCGCAGTGCTTGTGCTCGAGGAGTATGAGCATGCCCGCCAGAGGGGGGCAGATATCTACTGCGAGCTGGCGGGTTTTGGTATAAGCGCAGACGCTACGCACATGACCCAACCGTCAGAAGATGGAGCGGGGGCCGCCCTGTCTATGCAAAACGCACTAAAAGATGCGGGACTGGCACCAGATGATATCGACTACATTAACGCTCACGGTACATCGACGCCCCTCGGTGATGTCACGGAAACACTGGCGATTAAGTCGGTATTCGGTGCCCACGCGCAGCGGCTCTCAGTGAGCTCTTCAAAGTCTATGATCGGGCATACATTGGGGGCAGCGGGTGCCATCGAGGCTGCGATTACCATTATGGCGTTGAAGCATCAGACCGCACCGCCCACCATCAATCTTGACAATGCCGGGGACGGTTGTGACCTGGACTATGTTCCCCATACCGCACGGGATCTGCCGATTACAGCAGCGCTGAGCAATTCGTTCGGGTTCGGCGTGACCAATGGGTCCCTGATTTTCAAACAGGTCAGTTAATGGCTCATCCGCGATCAGCTGTCGCCGCCATTGTCATAGCTCTACTTCTTCTTGTTTCTGCGGCTTTATTGGTTGCTCAGCAACTGAGTAATAGCGTTACCAGGGACTTTGTCTTTGACATTCCCAAGGGCGAAAATCTCGTGTCGGTTACCGATCGTCTTTATGAGCAGGGCGACTTACCTGTTCAACCGTTGTTGTTCAAATACCTGGGCCTGTTGACGGAACGAGACGGGCCCATTCTCGCCGGTCAGTATCAGGTTGAGGCGGGCATGACTGCTGCAGCATTGTTGAACTTGTTTCGATCTGGCGATGTCATTCAGTATCGTGTTACCTTTCCTGAAGGCTGGACGCTAGGCAACTGGCGGACTGCGCTGGCAAATGCCCCAGGGCTGGCAGGGACCATCGCCGACATGGACGAAAGACAAATTGCTGAAGCGCTGGGTGTCAGTGGTCCTGTTGAGGGCTGGCTGTTTCCTGATACTTATCAGTATGTTCAGGGCGATACCGACATGGATCTCCTCAAGCGGGCCCTTCAGCGCATGCGATCGGTTATCGAAATGGAGTGGTCAGCAAGAAATGAGTCGGTTGAATTGACTAGTCCTTATGAAGCACTGATTCTGGCTTCCATTATAGAAAAGGAAACAGGGTTAGCCGAAGATCGGGCTAAAATAGCCAGTGTTTTTCACAATCGTCTTGCAATCGGTATGAGGCTACAGTCTGACCCCACTGTTATCTTTGGCATGGGTTCAAATTTTGACGGTGATCTGAAGCGGCGTCACTTAAAAACCGACACACCTTACAATAGCTATACCCGTTATGGCCTGCCTCCAGGCCCGATATGTTCGCCTGGCAGAGCGGCGATCAAGGCCGCGCTGGCAGGCTCGAGCCACCCGTATTTATACTTCGTCGCCATGGGGGATGGCAGAAGCTATTTCTCCGAAGATCTCGAGGAGCATAATCGGGCTGTGGATCGTTATCAGAGGCAGGCACATTGAGTCGCGGCAAGTTTATAACCATAGAGGGTATTGAGGGGGTTGGGAAATCGACCAACCTGGCGCTCATCGAGTCATTGGTCAGCGATCTTGGCCAGGGTGTGCTCGTGACCCGGGAACCCGGTGGTACCATGACCGGGGAAAGGATTCGCTCGATTCTGCTCGACAAAGACGAACAGAACATGACTGCCATGACTGAGTTATTGTTGATGTTTGCCGCCAGGCGTCAGCATGTCGACCAGGTGATTGAGCCCGCCCTGACAGCAGGAACCTGGGTAATTTCTGATCGATTCACAGACTCTTCCTATGCCTATCAGGGAGGGGGAAGGGAACTAGGTATGGAAACGGTTTCAGCGCTTGAAGATTTTGTACTCGGTGATTTTCGACCTGATCTCACGATTGTGCTGGATCTTGATGTCTCCACAGGACTGACAAGGGCGACATCAAATGCTTCCCCAGACCGCTTTGAATCTGAACAGAGGGAATTCTTTGAGCGAGTTCGTAAAGTCTTTCTGGATAGGGCTTCAGGAGATCGTTATCGGGTCGTTGATACCAGTCAATCAATAGAAGCGGTGCAGTCCGAGATCAGCCGGATAATCACGACCTTTTACCATGGCCGCTGACCTTTATCCTTGGCTCCTCCCGCTTTACGACAGACTGATTGCCCAGCTGGCAAATGGGAAACTGCCTCATTCCCTCCTGCTTTCAGGGCCACCGTCCTTCGGAAAGATGCGACTGGTAGAAGCTTTTGTCTCGCGCTTGTTGTGTAGCGAAGAGTCATCACCCTGTGGTCGGTGTCATCAATGTGATCTCCTTATCGCGCGAACCCACCCAGACTATCTCCTGATACAACCCGAGGACTCCAGGCAGATACTCATTGATCAAGTCAGAGGATTGATCGACTGGGCAGCGCAGACTTCACAACAAGGTGGCCAGAAGGTCTGTGTCATTAACCCAGCGCATCGTATGAATGTCCAGGCCGCTAATTCTTTGCTGAAGTGCCTGGAAGAACCACCTGCCTCAACGACCATTATCCTGATCACCGATGAGCCCAACCGGCTCCTGGCGACGATTCGAAGCCGTTGCCAGCATATAAGCTGTCAGGCGCCCGAGAGAGATGATGCCATAGCGTGGCTGGCCCAGAACCATCAGTCTGCTATGGATCCCGCGCTCTTGCTTGATATTGCTGATGGTCTGCCGTTGCGCGCTATAGAGGTCATCGATGACGATTACCTTGAGCTACGACTGCGCATTGCTAAAGGGCTGGCCCCCGCTTTGTCCAGTCAGTCGTCCCCGATTCAGATGGCGGCCGAATTCGCAGGCGACGACCCAGGTGTCGTCCTGGACATCATGTACCAGTTGGTAGCCGATACGGTCAATCGTTCCGCCGCTGTTGAGCAATGGCGGAACAGGGATCTTGCAGAGCAATTACAGAAACTAGAGTCTATCGGTTTACAGGCCAGGTTTGAGTTTCTCGACCGGCTGGTAAAAGCGAGAGGTATACTGGGCGGAACCAGCAATGCTAATTCGCAGATGCTGTTCGAATGGGTGCTTAACCCCTGAAATTGCATCACTACTCGCCATAGGGCAAAATTTTCGGTCAAACAGGGAAGAGTTCGCAGAGATGGCTAAATTAGCGCGTGGCAGCGGTAAGAAAACGATGATCGCCCTGACGATCA
>CAXPUI010000204.1:0-2864 GCA_964220205.1 Candidatus Allofontibacter communis
GTCAGGCTGACGGTAGATGGGGTCAGAGTAAAGTGCCACGGTAGATGGGGTCAGAGTAAAGTGCCAGATTAAACCTTCATCCTCTGACCTCAGTCTACTTGACGTCAGGCGATCGCGCCTTCCGCCGCCATTGCCCGCATCTCATCCAGTGTAAGACCAAGCTCAGAGAGTATGTCTACAGTATGCTGACCGACCTCCGGTGAGTGCGTGCGGATGCCTGCAGGCGTCCCTTCAAAACGGACAGGGGGACGAGGCTGGATCATTTCTCCGCCGCGTGTATGGTGTAGTTGTTCCAGTGTGCCCATCGCCTCTATCTGGGGGTCGCTGGTCACCTCGTGTCTGCGATTGGCTTTCGATACTGGGATTTCGTTTTGCGCGAACAGTTCAATCAGTTCGTCAGTGGAGTAAGCCGAAACGTCGCCACCCAGCCTGTGCGAGACTATGGCGCCGTCACTTGCCTCGCTGACTTCATAGATATCGGCGAGGTCACCGGCGTACTGGACACCCTCACCAATAAAGCTGAAGTTCCACATCAGGTCAGGCCAGTTGAAATAGACGCCAGCATCGAGCATCGCGAGACGAATGTGCTGACCACCTGCGCCATTTGCCCGCGCAAAGAGCGCGGCAGTAATGCCCTGTGCAGCAGTCAGTGCGGTCACTTTGTCATAAATGATGCTGCGGACCATGCGGGGCCCCTCACCCTCGGCCTGCGCGTCAGTCACGCCCGAAATGCCCTGTATCACGTAGTCGTATACCTTCTGCTCGGCGTAGGGTCCAACCTCGCCCATACCGCTGATCGAGGCGTAGATGATGTCGGGGTTAATCTCCCGCAGTGACTCGTAGCCCAGCCCAAGCTTTTCCATTTTGCCGGGTCGATAATTCTGCAGGACCACATCGGCGGTCCCGGCGAGGTCCCTGATCAACTGCTGGCCCGTGGGGTGTTTCAGGTTTATCGCGATCGAGCGCTTGTTTCGATTGATCATCGAAAAGATTGCCGCAAGGCCATTTCTCGATGCGCCAAGGCTGCGGATACCATCCCCCCATCCAGGTGGTTCAACCTTGATGACGTCAGCTCCCTGGTCAGCCAGGACAACCGCCGCCATGGGGCCGGATACCACGGAAGACAGATCCAGGATTCGAACACCTGCCAGTGGTCCACTCGGCAGGGATGTATTTTGCTCGTCTATGGTCTCGTTCATTTAACTGCACTGTCACGAATCATCTTCTAAACTATACACAATTGCCCGCTTCAGAAGTCACGCACCGATGATTGATCCCAAAGACTACATGACCATCGATTCACTGCTGAAAGTCATGGCGCAGCTACGTAATCCGGATGGGGGCTGTCCATGGGACTTGGAACAGGACTTCAGCACTATTGCACCCTACACCCTGGAAGAGGCTTACGAGGTTGCGGATGCCATAGAACGCAACGACATGGCTGATTTGTGTGAAGAACTGGGCGATCTCCTGCTGCAGGTGGTTTTTCACGCACAGATGGCTTCAGAAGAAGACCATTTTGATTTCGGACAGGTCGTCAGTGGGATCGTCGACAAGATGATCCGTCGCCACCCGCACGTATTTGGCAACGAGACTAGGAACTCCGCTGGAGAAGTCGTCACCCGTTGGGATGAAATCAAGGCGGCGGAGAAAGAAGCAAGCCGTAAGCAACACCCTGGATTGCTCGATGACGTCCCCGCCAATCTCCCGGGCCTCATGCAGGCAGCAAAAATAGGCAGAAAAGCATCGAAAGTCGGTTTTGACTGGCCTGATCACACGGGTGCGCTGGCTAAGGTTGGTGAGGAGATTGAGGAACTGACATCAGCAATAAATGAAGGGAATCAGAACCATATACAGGCTGAAATGGGCGACCTGCTGTTCACCTGTGCCAACCTGTCGCGTCACCTTGGCGTAGATGCTGACGCCGCATTAAGACAGGCTAATCAAAAGTTTAGGGACCGTTTTGCCCGGATGGAGCAGGCAGTTCCTGTTGAAAGCATGCGGGTAAAAAGCTCGGCTGAGCTGGATGCTCTCAGGGAGGACGCGAAAGCAGGCACTTAATTTCAAAGTACTTTCTTGATACAAAAACGTCCAATCCTTGCTCTCACCCGCTCAGCAGCTTTCTCGTATTGTCTGTTTGTCCCTTTCTCCTTTTGGGCTGGCCCAGTGGTTTGGAGGCTAGAAGTCGATCGCCCTGAAATCTGTCATGACGAGTACACTTTTTGGACACACATACCGGGAAACCGCAGGGAAGGGTGGTTTATTCTTCTTGTAGTCTATGAGGGCCTATTTCGATATAAACTGGCCCAAGGGCAAACGAGGGTAAAGACATGGTGGACGCATACTCATCAGCTGTTGAACTGGCAGCCGCAATCAAATCCAAAGAAGTGAGCTCCCTGGAACTCACGGACATGTACACCGGCCGTGTCGAAAAATACGATGAAAAAATAAACGCAGTTGTCGTGCACGATTTCGAACGCGGTCGGGTAGCTGCCCAGGCCGCCGACGCTGCACTGGCAAAAGGTGAAGACCTAGGCCCGCTGCACGGCGTGCCAATGACCATCAAGGAAGCCTACGACATTGAGGGGCTGCCCACGACATGGGGCATTCCGGAGATGAGAGATAATCTTGCGACTCAAGACGCAGACAGTGTTACCCGCCTTAAAGGTGCAGGTGCTCACTTCTTCGGCAAAACCAACGTGCCGCTCAATCTGGCCGACTTTCAAATTTTGAACGACATCTACGTAACCACTAATAATCCCTGGGATCTGTCCCGTATTCCCGGTGGCTCGTCAGGGGGCTCATCTGCTGCGTTAGCAGCAGGGCTGACCGGTCTCGAAGCGGGTTGCGACATTGGAGGGTCG
>CAXPUI010000205.1:0-2736 GCA_964220205.1 Candidatus Allofontibacter communis
CGTTTCTCACCAAGCATGCCGCCCCTGCCTCGCGGCTTCTCTTCATAGATATCAGAGGTGTCAATGTTGTGACGAGCCAGAATCCCTGACGCAAACTGTTTCATGTGGTCCGGCACCATTTCCGCCAATTCATCAACGCTCCGGGTTTCATCTTTATCCACCATGCTGGTCGGCGCGATAAGATCAACACCATAAGGCTTGCCTTCGATGCGTTCATCTATCCAGTTAAGTTCAATTTCCAGCTGCTCCGGGCTATAGCCCGCAGCACCAAGTACGCCCATCCCACCAGCTTTCGACACTTCAACAACGACATCACGGCAATGGGTAAAGGCAACGAGAGGAAACTCTATGTCAAGCAGATCGCAAATGGGTGACTTCATATTGTAGACCTTGATGTTAACTGAAGCTTAAAGATAACAGAGTTTGGTGGTCGTGGGGAAAATCACATCCCGTCCTGAAGGCCGGGTTCACCTGCCATTACAGCAGCGCACTGCGAAACAATTCACGGTCAATATTTGATCCGCTGAGAACTACGCCAAGTCGTTGACCTGGTTTGGTCTCATCTTTCAGCGCGGCAGCAAGCCCGGCAGCGCCAGCTCCTTCGGCTACGTTGTGCGTATCAAGAAAGTAGTATCGGATAGCCTGCAGAATCTCCTCTTCATCGACAGCGATGATAGTCTTCAGCTCAGCCTCTATCAGCTTCAATGCCTCCAGCGAAGGCTTCCGGACGGCAAGACCATCAGCGATGGTATCAGCAGAATTGGTCGGCACCGCTCGACCAGCGGCAAACGACAGCTGATAGGTATTAGCGTTGCTCGCGACGACCCCGACAATCTCGGTCGTCAAGCCAAGGGCATGCTTGGCAGCGATAACCCCGCAGATACCGGAGCCCAGGCCAATAGGTACATAGATGCGATCCAACTGGGGGACGCTGCGAAAAAACTCGAGAGCATAGGTCGCCACCCCGGGAATCAGGCCAGTATCGATGGAAGGCACGAAATAGAGGCCACGCCGGTTTGCTATGTCCTGGCAATATTCAAGCGCTGCGTCAAAGTCCTGGCCATAAACAAGGAGCTCCGCCCCAAGCGCACGCATAGCCTGATTTTTGATCGAACTGTTGCCTTCCGGCACCACGATGGTCGAAGACAGGCCATGTTGTCGGGCAGCGAATGCAACACTCTGTCCATGATTACCGCGGGTAGCACAACAAATACCAGCACAATCCGGAAGACGCTCTCTAAGCCGTTCTACATAGATCAATCCGCCCCGAACCTTGAACGACCCGGTTGGATTATGATTCTCGTGCTTGATCCAGAGTTCCTTACCAGCGCGTTCGTTCAGTATCGGCCAGCTGATCTGCGGACTGGCCTGCATTGACTTGTAAACAATTTCACTCGCGGCTTCAATCTCCCCGAGCGACGGCAACTTCATTCTGTCGACGTAATCAATTCTCCCAGGTCACCCCCAGCCATGATCGAGTCAATAAAATTGTTCTCGTAAGCTTCTTCAGGCGTAGCGCGTACCCTGGCATCTATCCGATAGGCATCATCACCAACCAGTATCCGCCAGCGACCCGCCTTCACGTCATCAAGGATAATGGTCGCAGCCTGGGAGGCTGACGTGGGCGCTTTATCACGAAAATCGACTTGGCGCTGATGCATGAATTCACGGATCTGATCGTCCGATAGGTTCATGACTTCCTCGGCCATCGGCCCCGGCGACTTCATCATTTCTTCGCGCACCGCCTTGACCTCATCGTCGCTCCATTCAAGTGGCCCCGACCGCCCGAGAATCTGTCCTGAGTTGATGGCGATGGACGTACCAATATGGCCCGGCATCACGACCGAAGCACCCACATGCGGCGCATGCAGGCGCAGATCTGTCACCAATGCTTCAGTAAAACCCTTCACGGCAAATTTAGCGGCACAGTAGGAAGTATGTGGTGTGTTGGGTCCTATACTTGCCCAAAAGCCATTGATACTGCTGGTATTGACGAACCATCCCTCATCAGCAGCAATGACATGAGGCATGAAGGCCCGGCAACTGTAGTAGACGCCATACCAGCAAACATTGAAAGTACGTTCCCACTCGTCACGCGTCTCTTCAGACGTCACCGAGCCACCGCCGCCGATACCCGCGTTATTGAAGACAAGGTTAATTTTGTCCCCATGAGCGGCGACAACCTCATCACGGAATCGAAGCATCTCAGCCTCCGACGATACATCGCACTGGTGTAATGTCACTGCAACATCAGGTGCTGCTTCGTTACAGAGCGCCTTGGTCTCATTGAGGTTGTCCATCATGACATCACAGGTAGCAACCGCGCATCCTTCCTTTACCAGTTGAATGCAGAGTTCACGACCCATACCCGTGCCCCCACCTGTTACAACTGCAATTTTGCCGTTAAAGCTGTCCATTTACTGTCCCCAGATCAGAATATTAGCCACCTACCATACCATTGAATTGCGATCTTGCCTGCCAAAGCATCACACCCAGAATAACAAACGGTAGAGCTGCCACGGCCCCGAAAAGAACATTACCGCCTCCATAGAGAAGGCTCCCCACCAGCATCTAGATAGCGACCTGGAAGGTATAAAGCGCCGCCCAGGGAACCATCCAGGACGTCATCTTGAGGAATCCGTACATCCCGGCACCATAGCTCAGCCAGTGCAGGGGCTCAGGTGCCTTTGCCCACCAGCCATGCAGCATGACGCCGAACCACACCTCTTCGTCCTG
>CAXPUI010000206.1:0-2428 GCA_964220205.1 Candidatus Allofontibacter communis
CTTTTTGTCTTTTTGTCTTTTTGTCTTTTTGTCTTTTTGTTGGCTTTATTGTTGGCTTTCCAAGCCATTCAGGTACAGCAGGGTCATGAATATAGACCCGCTGGGTTTTCGCTGTACAGGTTGCTGGACAGACTGCTGGAATGTACCAGCCAAGAGCGGTTTTGCACCAGCCAACTGGTATAATCAGCAGGTTATGTCTCAAAAATTCATTTTACCCCTGGTTATTGTCGGGGTCAGCATCGCACTGGCGAGTTTCCTGTATCTGCAGAAGAAGCCTCCCAGGACCGCGGAGGCCGAAAAGCCCACGATGTTAGTTAATGTGGTCCGGGCACAGCGGGGTGTGACAGAAATCTCTGTCAGCGCTCAGGGGTCGGTCATTCCCCGTACCGAGACGACCATGGTCTCAGAGGTTGCTGGTTTGATCATCGAGGTGTCTCCGGCTTTTGTTGCTGGAGGTTTTTTCAGTAAGGGTGATCTGCTGGTGCGAATCGATGATCGTAACTATCGTGCTGAGGTCAAGCGCGCTGAGGCCGCTGTGGCAGCGGCTCAGACCACGATCAACCGGGAGACAGGGCTTGCAGAATTCGCGCGCGAGGACTGGGAAAGAGCGAAAAAGTTATTGAACTCCTCGAAGGTGGCGAGTGATCTGGCACTCAGGAAGCCGCAGCTGGCAGAGGCATTTGCTCAGCTTGAGTTCGCCAGGGCCGATCTGGAAAAGCGTCTGGGAGACCTGGACCGAACAGTGATTCGAGCGCCCTACGACGGTCTGGTAAGAGAGAAGCTGGCCGATGTAGGGCAGTTTGTTAATGCGGGTTCTCCGATTGCGAGCACTTTTTCTGTCGATGTAGCAGAGGTCCGATTACCTTTGCCCGACAAGGAACTACCGTTTCTTGATCTCGATGATGCCCGGTTCGAAACCGGCCAAGGCCCTCTGGTCACGTTGTCAGCGGATATCGGTGGTCGGACAAACACCTGGACCGGCCGAATTGTTCGCACTGAAGGAGTCTTTGACGAACGTAGTCGTGTACTTTACGTCGTCGCCCAGGTGGAGGATCCCTACAATCGACAGGGCGATCGGTGGCAACATCCCCTGCGGATGGGAACCTTCGTTCACGCTCGTATCGCAGGAGAAGAGCTGGATAACGTGATTCGGTTACCGCGCAGTGTGCTGCGTGGTAACAATCGTGTCTGGACGATTTCCAGTGAAGATACACTCAAGCCTGTGGACGTTCAGATTGTTCGTTCAGATGAAAATTCCATCTTGGTTTCGTCAGGGTTGACCGATGGTCAGCTCATTTGCACGACTCTCCTTGATAATCCGCTCCCAGGAACGCCGGTGCGCTATGAAGCGGCACCAACCACTAGTTTGGGGGTTAACTTTGGTAACGATTGATACAGAAAAGGGGCTTATCGCGTGGTTCGCCCGCAACCATGTTGCCGCCAATCTATTGATGATTGTTATCGTCATGACAGGTCTATTCTCAGCGACGACGATACGCACCCAGATGTTCCCGGACCTTGAGATAGATCGAGTGACAATTGATGTACCTTTCCCGGGGGCGGCGCCTGGTGAGGTCGAGACAGGCGTGGTTTCCAGACTTGAAGAAGCCGTCCGGGATATTGAAGGCATATCGGAAATGCGTTCGTTTTCGTCGGAAGGGTTCGGCAGGGTGTTGCTTGATCTCGAAGCCAGTTACGACGTGCAGGCGATTCTCGATGAGGTCAAGTTGTCCGTTGACAGGATTTCGAGTTTTCCTGAATCCATCGAAAAACCGGTTATCTACAAAAGCCAGAGGCAAATTTCGGCGATCCAGGTACAGATCTATGGCGACCTTGATGAAGTCTCCCTGAAGAATTATGCGGAACAGGTCCGTGATGAGATCCTCTCGCTGCCCAGTGTGACCAAGGCAGAGGTGCGCGGAGCACGGCCCTTTGAGATCAGCATAGAGATGGAAGAGGGCAAGCTCCGTCAATATGGCCTGACACTCCGTAATGTGGCTGAAGCAATCCGTCGATCGTCACTTGACTTGCCTGCAGGATCAATCAGGTCAGATTCCGGTGACATATTGCTCCGGACGGAAGGGCAGGCCTACGTCAAACAGGATTTCGAAAAAATCGTCCTTATCACCCGGGCGGATGGTACCCGTCTGCTGCTAGGTGACATTGCTGTCATCAATGACGGCTTTGAGGAAGTTGAGTTCTACTCCCTGTTTAACGGCCAGCCTACAGTAGGCGTCCAGGTGTCTGCGGTTGGTGATCAGAATCAGATCACTATATCGCGGGAGGTGGAAGCCTATATTGAGGAATTGCGTGACGCTCTCCCTGAGGGTGTGCAGGTTGAATCCTGGATGAACGCGACAACGTTACTGGAGGAAACCCGCTCAATGATGCTGGGTAACATGGTGATGGGGGTTGTTCTCGTCCTGGT
>CAXPUI010000207.1:0-2540 GCA_964220205.1 Candidatus Allofontibacter communis
GCTCGTGGCCTCTGGCCTCCCCCACCACCAATCGACGTTCTCTCGTACTGCAATAGTCGCTTGGCGACTGTCCATCCTTCATTGACCTTGCCGACCACATTGCTACGCAAGGCTCGCGCATCCTGGAAGAAGGTTTCACAGAATGGGGATAAGCCGCTGATCAGTTTGATGGGCTTGACCGTGACACCCGGCTGGTCCATGTCAAACAACAGGAAAGTAATGCCATTATGCTTGGGCGCTTCCATATCCGTCCTGACTAAACAGAAAATCCAGTCAGCGTGATTCGCTCCCGAGGTCCAGATTTTCTTACCATTGATGACATATTCATCACCGTCGACCAGTGCTCGTGTCTGCAGGCTGGCCAGGTCCGAGCCCGAATTGGGTTCACTGTAACCCTGGCACCACCAGATTTCGCCTCTTGTAATTTTCGGCAGGTGTTCCGCTTTCTGTTCATTAGTGCCGAATTCCAGCAGTGCTGGACCGATCATGGACAGGCCCATTCCCACCAGGGGTTGACGCGCATTAATCCGGGCCATTTCCTGCCGAAATATCTGTTGCTGCCTTGAGTCCATGCCCGCACCCCCGAACTCAACAGGCCATGTTGGTGCGGTCAGTCCTTTTGCCGAGCAAAGATCCATCCAGCGTTTCGTGTCCGGATTCTTGTACTGTGTTTTCTTGCCACCACTAGGCATCTCATCCTGGGGCATCGGCGTTCGCATGGACGCCGGGCAGTTCTCCTCCAACCAGCCACGCATCTCCAGACGGAAAGCATCTAATTCGTCGGTCACTGTCGTTACTCCAATTCAAATAATGTAATTTCAGAACGGGTTCCTACCCGCATGACCGGACCCCAGGTTCCCGTTCCCTGCGACACATAGAGCCGCGTTTTATCCAGGGAATGAAGTCCGACTATTTTGTCAAAGACCTGTTTGACCAGCAGGTTAAACGGAAAGATCTGACCATTATGAGTATGGCCGCTGATCATCAGATCTATGCCTGCCTTGGCCGCTGCTTCGAGCCCTTCCGGACGATGATACATCAGCAGTTTAAAACCCTCCTCCGCGAGTTGAATCCGGTTCAGTTGCTGTTCTACCTGCCGGGTATTGTCGCGATCGTCAATGCCAATCACCTGAACATCATCGCGATGCGAAACGCTCCGATTGCGCAGAACAACAACGCCCAGGCGCTCAAGTCGAGCGAGAATGTCTTCAAGATCCTCGTAGCGCTCATGATTACCGATCGTAAAGTAAATCGGACATTGAAGTTGCTTGAGTGCCACCAGTTCTGATTCAGGAACAGCCCAGGCATCAATGAAATCACCGGTTATGCATAGCAGGTCGGGATCAAGTTCAGTCACCCGCGCGATAACGCTCTCGAGAAAACGCTTGCTTCTAGAACCGATATGAACATCAGTAATCTGCACCATCCGTAGAGGGGCCTGCAGACTTTCAACATCGAGACGAACCCGCTTCACCATCGGCTGCCATGCAGCCATGACTCCAACGGTGCCGATTAGCAGGCTCATCCCGAGCACACTCCACGCAGCTTCTGCAGGCTCCATTATCCCGGCGACCACCGATAGCTCTGCAATGATGAGGCTGATCAGGACGACCGGACTCAGGCCAAGAAGAAAGTCAGCACTTTGACGCAGCCCTTTCAACCAGGGTTTTCGGACTCTTCGGAGCAGCCATCGGCTGATGATCTGGCTGAAGACCACCGGCACCCCGATCAGGGTCATGAGAAAACCATCAAGATCCAGCCAGCCGCCTAGACGCACCACCGGATAAATGAACAAGGGCACATGCAATAACAGGAATATCACGATGAACGCCGTCATCCCCGACGGTCTGCGTTGCGTGTCCTGCTCTGCCCCGGTGCTACTCATTACTCACGACTTGATCATTTACAAGGCTCACTACACGCCAGCCCGCTTCAGGCTGCCAGCTGTCCTCTGCGGTAAACAGCCACAATCTATCAGACGGGTCGAGGGCAAACAAAGGAACACAGCCGTGTTGATATTGAGACCTGTATTCATCAAAACCAAACGCCTCGGTGAGACCCGTGGTCTTGGTCCGCCAGCCATCCAAAACCATCCCCAATAGCTGATTGTGGGTAACATCATCACCGAACAAACGACGACCTCTGTGCCGGCCCGAGACCCCATGCTTGTCTTCGGGATCGACAGCGGCGGAAGTCGGCAGCTCAAACACATGCCCCTGCCCGAACTCCCCCTTGAAGTGCAGACCTGTCAGCGCATCCATGTTGGATCTTCCTGACAAGCACAGGACATTACCAACGCCAGACAGATCAAGATATCGGTCAGCGTGATCAGAAACAGGATTGCCATAATAGGTTTCGATACCCGACATTCTGGCCTGACTGATGTGGTCCCAGTCACTATCCGCCAGGACGACCCGGATGCTCTGCTCGTTCAGGGCAGTCCCCAGCATGCGAGCTACACGGCCACCACCAACAATGAGGTAACCGGCTGGTACCGGGTCCCGAACACCCAGCAGATCCGCGACCCGGCGCGACGTGAG
>CAXPUI010000208.1:0-17093 GCA_964220205.1 Candidatus Allofontibacter communis
GATAACCCGTCGATAATGCGACAAGTGAGATCAGAGTCGGCAGCGGTCAGTTCAGCTTCGGCCATGTACGCTGTTTCGACGGGAAACATCCAGTCGTGGGTGCCGTGCACCAGATAAATGCGCCGGTCTTTCGCGTACTGCATGTTGCCGCTCATGGTGATTTCCGGGTGCAGCACCCCTGACAAAGGCGCCAGGTGAGTGAAAGGGGATCCCTCTATAAGCCCGGCCAGCAGGGAATAGGTCCCGCCATCCGACATCCCTGTCAGCATGATCTTTTCTCGATCAATATTCAGCATGTTGGCAATGAATTCGATTTCCTGCACGAGTACAGGCAGGTCGATGTCTTCTTCCATTAATGACCCGGTGTCCCCCTGAGAGGTCGGTGCCATGAGGACAAATCCCCTGGTGCGAGCTTCTCGTAACCAAGCCCAGACGAAGTCGGCACCGTGCCCTGTCCCACCGTGAAGGGCGATGACAAGGGGAGTAGCTTGAGACTTATCGAGATACTCAGGAATGTAGAGTGAAAATCCTCCACGCGACTGGCGATCATTGTTGGCATGTAAAAGACCGACTTCTTCGCTCGAGCGATCCTCGTTGAGCATGTTAAGCAGTTCTTGGTTATCTCGCTGTGGTGCTTCCAGGAAGTACTGGCTGATGGGCTTGAGTACGGTAGCGACCGGATAGAGCTTTTCCTGCGCTCTTGTATTGGCCCGTGTGGCTTTCATCGCTGCCCATTGGTCGCCCTGGCTGTTGGTGATGCCGTCGCACGCGCGTAAGGCATAGTTGGTGGCATCAAGCAGGTGATCAGCGAACTTCGCCACATGTTCAGGATATTGCAGGTCTGCAAATCCTTCTGAAGCGGCTTTCAGTTCTTGCTCGAATGGCGCGATGAATTCGGCGAGTTGCTGCAATCGGGAAGGATGCATATTCTGCTGGACCTGCTCAAAAGCCTCCATGGTGGTCAGCAGGGTCGGCGTCAGCCGGGTTATCGCGTCTAGCAGTTTATCGTCACTGGAAGTCATCTTGGCGAAAAATTAGCGCAAACAGCTACTATACGTGACTGTCTCGAAAGCTACTACATACTGATATCAAGGGAAAAGTTCGGCAAGAGTGGCGTTCTCTTGCAGGAGCCTTTCAGGCTTCCGTGCAGGTTTTCGAGCCAAGTATGGCAATGCGCTTCCAAACACGCTAGGTTTCGTCCGATCCTGAACTTTTTTTGAGTCGAGTCAGGGACTGCAAGCCAATGTCGATAGAGCATGATAGCCGGTTCACCCGGCACATCCCGCCTCCCTGCCATGAGGAGATCCACGTGTCCTACGTGGATAACCATATTCTGGTGATCGATAAACCGGCGGGGTTGCTGTCAGTTCCCGGACGATTTGTGAAAGACTCGGTGTTACACAGGGTGCTGTTTGACTATCCGGATGCGGTCATTGTTCATCGCCTTGACCTCGATACGTCCGGTCTGCTCGTGTTGGCGTTATCAAAGAAGGCGGTTAGTGACCTGAACAGGCAGTTCAGGGAACGGTCAATTAGAAAAGAGTACGAGGCCGAAGTCTGGGGTCAGGTGACGAAGGGTAGAGGGCGTATTGACTTGCCGATTCGGCCTGACCCCGACAACCGCCCAATGCAGGTTGTTGATCAGGCAGCCGGAAAGAGTGCATTAACACGTTACGAGGTTCTTGATGTTGGTCTGGAAACCACTCGGTTGCGTTTGCTGCCCGTAACTGGACGCAGTCATCAACTCAGGATCCATCTGGCCAGTATTGGACACCCGATCCTGGGCGACGATCTGTATGCACACAGGGTCGCATTCAAGAAAGCAGGGAGATTGATGCTGCATGCGACTTGTCTCGGCATCAGTCATCCCGCAACGGGTGTGTCCATGCGGTTCCTGTCCATGGTAGAACTTGGCCCGCCAGCTTGACAGGCTATCGGCAGGTGCAATCAGCTTTCGTCTGAATCGTCCGTTTTGAACGTGGCTTCAGGGCCGTCGATGTAGTGTTTGCCCTGCAGCATGACGTAGGCGATGACTGCCCTGGTTTTCATGCCGTATTCAGCAGCCAGACCGACGCACTCTGAAAACGTCCAGTTGTCTTTTTCTGCTATCTTTTGTTCCAGACCTGGCTTCATCTCAACGTGCGAGCCGTTTCTTCTTGTTCTGGACGTAGTCCACCAGGATGTACTCACCCAGGTTATGAGGTTCCGCGTAGAAAATGCGACCGCCGTTGATTTTACTCATCTGCTCGACAAAGGACTTCAGGTAATGACTTTGGTCCAGCATGAAAGTGTTAATGGTGATGTTCTTCGTGGTGCAACTCCGGACTGCACGCAATGTTTTGCTGATTGTTGTGGGTGTGGGCGGGTAGGCGAATACTGGCCGGTTGTTTTCCAGATGGGCGGTGGGTTCGCCGTCCGTAATCATGACGACTTGCCGCGTACCCTGTTGATGCCTGGCCAGCAGTTTCTCTGCAAGAATAAGGGCATGCTGCATGTTGGTACCCAGCAGGTAATCGTCATACTGGAGATAAGGGAGGTCATGGGGCTTGATTTCTTTCGCGAAAGCCGAGAAGCCCAGGACATAGAGGCTGTCCCGCGGATACGCAGAGGAGATCAGATTATGCAGCGCCATGGCGACTTTCTTGGCGGACTGGAAGGAGCCTCGCAATGCCATGGACCAGGATAGATCAACCATTAGGACAGTTGCCGTCTGGGTGATCAGCTCGGCTCGATAGATTTCAAAGTCCTCAGTACGCAACCTGATAGGTGCTCCGGGCCCGTCCCTGTCGATCGCATTGCGGATCGTGCGCGACATGTGCAGGTGAAAGGGGTCACCGAATTCATAGGGTTTAGATTCTTCTATCCGTTCGCCGAAGCGTCCTTCTTCCGGTACCGCGTGATTACCCAGCGATTGCTTCTTCAGTTTGTTATAAATTTCATCCAGGGCCTTTTGACCAAGGCTGCGAGTTCCTCGGGGAGTAAGTTCCCACTTATTGCCCTCTTTTCTCGCGTAACCCGCCTGCTCTAGGGTCTCGAGCATCGTCTTCATCTCCTCGAGATTTTCGAGGGCCTCGTCACCCAGGAGTTCCTGCAACTTCTCCGGATCGATATTGTCGACTCGGCCGTCGTACTGGGCACGTTGCATCTGTTGCTCGAGCTGATCCAGTTCGTCCATCTCACGCATCAGTTCCATCGCAGCCAGCAAATCGATCTCTTCGTTGCCAGAGAAGTTGTATCGCTTACCTTGAGGGTTCAGGAAATCGAGTTCTTTGGCCAGCTTGGCCAATTCGTTCTCCAGTTCCGGGTCGCCGAATTTTCCCTGCATCATCTCCTGCAGCTGCTGTTGCTGGTCAGGGCTCATGGAGTTGAATAACGACTGTGTCGCCGCCATCTGTTGCTGCATCTGGTTCAGGAGTTCATCCAGGCTCTTGGGAGGATCATCACCGAACATATCGCCGTATTTGGCCATGAACTCGTCGAATCCAGGATCTTCACCAGCAATCTTTTTGACCAGCATGTCGTTCAGGTCCTTAACCATCGCTTTCATCCGCTCGATATCACCGTCCGACATCTGGTCGACCATCTGCTGGATGTCCTTGAAGAAGGAGCGCGTCATGGCCTTGCGAAGGTCGTCTATCAGCTTGAGAAATTTCTTCTGAGCATCGGTGTTAAGGAATTCATAATCCTGAAGCTGTTTAATCTTGGCAGCGTTATCGTCCGGTAGATTGTTGACAAATTCCCGGTTCTTTTCGCCGATATTGCCCAGAAGCTGGTCGGCGAAACTGCCCTCGCTTGTTTCCTTGGGGGCGTGATCGGTCTGATGGTTTTTCTCCATGTCGAGCATCAGATCGTCCATGAAACGCTGTGTATCGTCAGGAGCAGTCTTTCGATCAATCCATTCGTCAATGGTTTGTTTCTCCATCGTGAGGATCTCGTCAAGCTGTCGCTCGATATCGTCCATGATGCTGCCCATATCAAAGCGTTCGAGTTTCTGCCGCCGCTCATCCTTCAATTGCTGCAGCAGTTCCCGCAAACCTCGAATGTAATTGCCGTCCTCAGTCGACATGCCCCGTTGCATGAGATAACGCATGGCCTGCTGTAGATCACCGAATTCCATCAGGTCTTCGGAAAGCGCATTCAGAATCTGATCAGCATCGAGATCAAGTTTCTGAGTGCCGTCCCAGGCTGAGTATCGATTGAACGGGCGTGCCATACGCGATCAACCTGTATAGGTTGTTCGACCGCCGACGCGGTCCTTGTTCAGCAGTTGGTTGAGATGCAGGCCCTCAAGCACGAACTCGATGGCAGATGCCCTGGTGGCGGCGGAACCACTGGGGGCCAGTTTCCCGACGATGTCGTTGAGGCCATCGACCCGGGAGATAATACCCTCGTATTCTTCCGATGCCATCGAATCACCTGTGGTTACGTGAAGCCCGTCCGCGAATGTCAGGGCCAGAGTCTCCATGTCCAACCCCTCAGCGAACCTGGAGAACACGCTGCGGACTGCGTCCTGGAATAATCGCTCCATGATTTTTTCTTCGCGTCCCTCTTCCATGGCTTCAAATTCAATCTTGCCCTGAAGCGATGGCATGATGAAAGGCAGGTCTGAAACCCTGGGTACAATGTCCTGCTCGCCGGTTTCAATCGCGCGCCTAAGGGCATTGGCGATGATGGCCTCGTAGTTGGAGACCGATGCTCGGACGGACACTCCTGACCGCTGATTGATGTCGGGTGATTTGCGAGCCTGTTGAGTGATTTCTGCCACGATCTGAGCCATAAACGGGGGCACGTCTTCCCGGTATTCGCCCAGCTCCAGCTTACGTTGCTCCTGCTCCATGATGGTGACTTCTTCCAGAAGATTCTCTGGATAATGGGTCCGGATCTGCGATCCGTATCTATCCTTGAGCGGGGTGATAATTCGGCCGCGGTTCGTATAGTCTTCGGGGTTCGCAGTGGCAACAACAATGACATCCAGGTCCAGCCGAATTTTATGGCCGCGAATCTGGATGTCCCGTTCCTCCAGGACATTGAGCAGGCCGACCTGGATTCGCTCTGCAAGATCAGGTAGTTCGTTGATAGCAAATATGCCGCGATTTGTATGCGGGATCAGTCCGAAGTGCAGTGCTTCTTCATCAGACAGGTAGCGGCCTTCCGCAATCTTGATAGGATCTACTTCACCGATCAGGTCGGCGATCGTGATGTCGGGGGTTGCCAGTTTCTCGCCGTAGCGCATCTCGGGAGTAATCCAGGCAATGGCAGCGCTGTCGCCTTGGGTCTCTATGACTTTCTTCCCCTGGGCACTGATTGGGGCGAAAGGGTTCTCTGGGATGTCAACATCGGCCAGTATCGGTGTACTGTCGTCGAGTAGAGAGGTCAGACTGCGGATAATTCGAGATTTCGCCTGGCCGCGTTCGCCAAGGAGGATGATGTCCTGGCCGGATAAAATCGCGTTTACAATCTGTGGGACGACCGTATCCTGGTAACCAACAATATCGGGGAATATGGTCTCCCTGGCCTGTAGCTTCCGTATAAGGTTCAGGCGCATTTCTTCCCTGACAGGCAACACCTCGTAGTTGCTGTCTTTAAGTTCTCCCAGCGTAGTGGCTTGGCTCACTGGACTCTCCCTGTTCGGATAAAGCTGACAGGATCAATAAACAGTATGCCGGCGGGCATTTCAAGGCTTTTCCTGAGCATTGCGACGTCCGTGGCGAGCTTGTCACGATCTTTGATTTGAAGCGCAGGCGAGTCACGTTGATCACGCTTGACCCGGTTCGTGCCGTGACCCGTGAATTCCCTGATGCAAAGTGGAACAGATCAGTCGCATTGACGTCGATTGAGAAAATTGTCATTGGCGCCTCACGGGTAAAAGATCGTCTTCATCGCTTGATCTGGTTGCTGATAGCTAGGGACGAGGAGCCAGAGGGAATGATTCGCTGACTGACCTGACTGCAGCAACCTGGCTATACCGGCGAAAGCCTAGCGAACGCCACGCGCTGAGCGCGGGCCCTAGCGAGGTTTTCTCGCCGTTAGAATAGCCCGGCAGGGGGCTGGATAGCCTTCGATGGTTTTTGTCCTGTCGGTCGGGTCGAGAAAGTCAGACAATGATTCGAAATTCATCCACCGTGTGGCGCGTTGTTCTTCAATGGAAGTGACCGTCACATCCGCCAGCTCTGGATCTTCAAAGCCCACACGGCTTAGCATCGTCTCCAACATTCCTGTTGAAGGGATAAACCAGACGTTGGCCATTTTTGCATAACGGTTTTCCGGTATCAGAAGCTGTTGGTTGTTCCCAGCAACGATCAGGGTTTCCAGGATCAGTTGGCCGCCAGGTCGCAAAAAATCGAGCAGTTCCCGCAGGTGATCAATGGGTGATCGGCGGTGATACAAGACGCCCATGGAACAGACGACATCAAAGCAGCCAAAGGCGGGCAGGTGTTCACTGCGCAGGGGTAACATAAAAGCGCGGTTAGTCCTTGTGAGTTTCTGCAAAAGCGCAAACTGAAAGTTGAACAGAATGGTGGGATCTATGCCGAGTGCCAGAGAAGCACCGTCACCCAGCATCCGGAAGAGGTGATACCCATTACCACAGCCGATATCCAGTACCTGTTTATTATGAAGGTCCTGGATATGCGGTTGGACTCTCTGCCATTTCCAGTCGCTGCGCCACTCTGTATCGACAAATGTCTGTCCTATCTTCCAGGGTCCTTTGCGCCAGGGCATTAAAGTCTGCAGGCTTTGTTCATAGCTTCGGGTGGGAGGGCCGATATGGATGGTGTCGGCGTCAAATGAGGCTTCGGCGTCTGCCGGCTCTATACGCTCCAGTACCTGATTCCACTCGTCAGTTCGACCGTGCTCGCGGAGATGCGTAGCCAGTGTCTCCTGTAATGCAGGGTGAAATCGAGCAAGGTTCGTGTCGCAGGTCTGAAGAAAAAAACGCTCGATTTCAGTCTCCATTGATGTTGACCTCCCTGCTTGCTGGTGACTCGATCACTCCGTAACCACTTGCGTCGTGTCAGCGGATGGCGAGAAACGCTTCGAAATTCAGACAGCGTATACACGGTTGCTGCACAGAGAACCCGGCAGCCGATAGCCTGTCGATATGCTCCGCGCTCGTATTGGGGACGAGGACATTTTCCAGCGCTGCCCGTTTCTGGGCAATTTCCAGGTCACTGTATCCCTGATAGCGCTTGAAGTCATGGTGGAGTCGGGTCATGAGTTCCTGCTCAGTTGGGTCATCGTATCGAAGCTTCTCGGCCAACAGGAGGATCCCTCCTGGCAATAGGCCTTGGGCGATGCGTTGCAAAATGGCGGGTCGTTCATCGTCGGGCAGGAATTGCAAAGTGAAGTTCAAGACCACGATCGATGCATTTTCTATCGTTGTGTCACGAAGGTCTTCCAGACGCAATTCATAGGTCGCTGATGAATGATCCCTGGCCAGATTACCTTCGCAGCGCTCGATCATGTCGCTGGAATTGTCGACGCCGATCACGTGACAGGATGATGGCACATGTCGGCGCAGCTGCAGGGTTGAAGCGCCCAGTGAACAGCCAAGATCATAGACATTTGAGTTCGGTCTGCTGAATTGTTCGGCCATACTGCCGATTAGCTGGAGCACCAGCCCGTACCCGGGTACGCTGCGCTCGATCATGTCCGTGAAAACATCAGCGACTGCAGCGTTAAATTGGAAAGCGTCTATGGATGACAGGGGGGTTGAGTAGACTTGATCCTTACGCTCTGCCATTGTCTGAATTCACTGCCGTTAAACGGTGGGGGAGATTACCACAAGCTGCGTTTCCCTGACATTTGATCTCAATCTTCAAAAGTGAGGTCGTCAGGTAAAACCGAAAGTCTTGACCCCCTGTCGGTGATCCATAAGATGAAAGGAAAACGGTGATAGCATCTCGATGAGTATCAGGATTTTGCGTATCAATACCGCAGGCATGCCAGTTGACTGGCTCAGCTGGCAGGAAGCCGTTTGCCTGCATGCAAGGGAACTCGTCAGCTGGACCTATGGCGAAGAAGTCATGGAAGTGCGAGGTGGATACTCCCGGTTGACGGGTGAGCAGACAGTCCTGAAACTGAATTGCATCATGGCCTGCAAAGGCAAAGTCTACGACAAGATCAGGAAAGAGCCTCCCCTGACCAATAGTGCCCTGTTTCGTCGCGATCAGAATGTTTGTCTGTACTGTGGTTCATCCTTCCTGGCGCGGGACTTGTCCCGTGACCATGTGATTCCTATCTCCAGGGGCGGCCTTGATGTCTGGACTAACGTTGTTACCGCCTGTAAACGTTGTAATGCCCACAAAGGCAATCTGAGGCTTGAAGATTGCAGCATGGAGCTGCTGGCGCTACCTTACCGGCCCAATCATGCTGAATACCTGGCCTTGTCCCATAGTGGTCGAATACTGGGGGATCAGATGGCGTTCCTGCGTAAACAGTTCTCAAAAAACAGTCGCCTGCTCGACGACAAACTCGTAAAGTTATTGGCCTGATCCACAAGAAGGTTGGCTGTAACCATGAGTGATGTTGTCACCTACCAAGTTGATGGCCGCACTGCCATCATAACGATTAATCGCGCTGACAAGCTCAATGCCCTGGATGAGGCAGTGATTCAGGGATTACGGAGCGCTTTGCGGCGCTTCGCCACCGGAGAGGAGCGTTGTGCAATTCTTGCAGCTGACGGCGATCGGGCCTTTTCTGTTGGTGCGGATATCAAAAATCCCCCGTTGGAAATGTGGCAGGGCGTGCCTGGTGTGGGTGTCCTGACAGACAAGCCTATTATCGCGTGTGTTCAGGGTTACTGTGTCGGCGGTGCCTATGTCCTGGTCCAGATGTGTGACCTGGCCGTCGCGGCGGACAATACCATTTTCAAATACCCAGAAGCTCAGGTCGGATTTACCGGTGGATTGATCGCGGGAGCTGCTGCAAAGATTCCCCATAAACTTGCCATGGAGTTCATGTTGTTGGGTCAGGACCTTGATGCCGCGCGAGCCTACGAAATGGGCATGATCAATAAAGTTGTACCGCTGGGCGAGCAGATGAATGCGGCGATGGACTACGCACGGATCCTAGAGGAAAGTGCGCCCCTGGTGGTGCAGACCATCAAGAGCCTGGTTACTGACACGTTGCCAAGGGGGCCCGCAGAAATCTCGGCGATCACGAGGGACAAGCTGTTGAGCGTGCGGGACAGCGAGGATGGTGCTGAAGGACGCAATGCTTTTGCTGAAAAACGCAAGCCTGACTTTACAGGGCGCTAAGTCGTTGACAATGGAGGCATCGGACAATCAAGAGTGTCAGAGATCGTTCTCAGGAGTTCCTCTTCAACTAGACTGAGGACATTGTCCGCAGCGATTGTCCGGACGCAGGCTTTAAGCAGTTTTGGTTTCCGGAGCGGGTGAAGAGCGGCGAGATTGTCCAGCGCTTCGGTCATCCGACGAAACCCCAGTTGCTGTTTGTCGACCAGCGCAATGTCGATACCCAGCCCATCCTTGCCGGTTGCAAATGCGGTTTCAGGATCGATTTCAGCTCGTCTGTCTGCATAGGCCAGTATCGACATAACGATGGCTATGTCTGCCTGTACCGCCTCAAGGGAATTGAACCTGACACGGGTGTGTTGGCCTTCAAAGGCTTCTCCCAGGTGTTTTTCGATCATCTTCTGCCTGGCCCACTCTGACAGGCTGATCCGGTTGTCTGCCCGGATCAGGACATCCAGATTGGCAAGAAACAACTTGTACTGCTCATAACTCAGTTGTCGCAGTGTCGGCAGGGCCAGTTCGATCAGGGCCAGCCTCATGCCGGGTTGCAGTTGATCTTCTGCTTCAATGAGCTTCCCCAGGGCATCGTAGATGCCGAGATCAGCAGCCTCCTGGAGATGAGTCAGTTGTTTGCCCCGAACCTCGGCATCCGTGTCCAGATGCATCAGGTAGATCAGCGCTCTGGCGGAAAAGGGATCACGGGCAGCAGTTATCAGGATGTCAGGGAGCGAACTGATGATCTGGCGGGCCATGTTGACCTGACTGTCACCTGGCTGGCCGATATTCTGGACGATCTGATCGGCGTTGACCTCGATATGATCACCAGCAAAACCCATCGCAGAACCTGGTAACGCACTCTCTGCCGTCGCCGGTGGCGGACCTTCCAGATAACCGCCATCCCAGTCCGGTTGTAACCTGGAGATGCGCTGGTCGAGGGGAGGATGTGTGGCCATCATTCTCATGAAACCGAAAGAAATACCTTCGCAGAAAAAAGCGTGGCTGATTTCCTCGCTTTCCGGATGCTGCATGACAGTGCCGGAGCTGTAACCGCCGATCCGCTTTAATGCATCCGCTATACCCTTAGGGTTTCGGGTGAATTGGACTGCTGAAGCATCCGCCAGGTATTCGCGTTGGCGGCTGACGGCAGACTTTATGGCACTGCCAAAAAAGTAGCCAATATAGCCAATCACGATCAGCCCGAGTCCAACCATGGCGATTCTGCCGTCTGAGTTGTTCCCGCCAGATCTGGATCCAGAGCGGTAAGCGCCTGAGTGAGCCAGAAGGCGTCCTATGATAGTGAGCACGAGGATGCCGTAGAGAACACCCATGATGCGGATATTCATCCGCATGTCGCCATTGAGTATGTGACTGAACTCATGAGCGACAACCCCTTGGAGTTCATCCCGGGAAAGGTTCTCAATGGCGCCGTAGGTGACGCCGATGACAGCGTCTCCTGGCGAGTAGCCAGCGGCGAAAGCATTGATCGCATTGTCGCGAATCAGATAAACAGGCGGCACGGGTGTTCCCGATGCGATCGCCATTTCCTCGACGACGTTCATCAGTTTCTGCTTGTGAAGATCATCACCTGGATCGACCAGTAGTTCACCATCGAGCATTTCGGCGACGGCGCTGCCCCCTTTGCGCAAAGACAGCATTCGGATCAGGCTGGCAATAGTGATCAGGACGACGACACCGACAGAGACAACGGCCATCAACTTCAGGTCATAGTAATAGCCTCCGCTGCCAGGTGCCTCACCGCCACTGAAATTCATCAGGGCAAAGAGCATGAGATTGGAAAGCACAACGAGCGAAAGGACAGCCAGGACGAACAGCAGAATCAGGAACTTGGTGTTACGTCTTGCGCTGTCTTGGGATTCAAAAAAATCCATGATGCTCCGGCGGTTGCGTAGCGCTAGAAGGAGACGCTGGGTGCCTCTTGAATGGCGTCGCTATCGGCGAATTCCAGGAGTTCCGCGTCGCTGCTGTGACCCATGGCGCCTGCCAGGACAACCTGGGGAAAAGATTGTCGGTAGGTGTTGTAATTCATTACCTGGTCATTGAACGCCTGGCGTGCAAAGGCAATCTTGTTCTCGGTCGAGGTCACCTCTTCTGACAACTGCATCATGTTCTGGTTCGCCTTGAGGTCAGGATAGGCCTCAACGGCAATGTTGAACCGGCTGAGAGCACCCTGCAGCACGCCTTCCTGGCTCGCCAGGTTGCGCATAGCGTCGGCATTGCCTGGATCCATGGCGGCATCTGCCAGCACTGAAGCTGCCGCATCCCTGGCTTTTGTTACTTCCTCCAGGGTCTCTCTTTCGTGGTCGAGATAACCTTTGGCGGTTTCGACGAGATTGGGAATCAAGTCGTAGCGGCGTTTCAGCTGGACTTCTATCTGCGCGAAAGCATTCTTATACCGATTTTTCAGCGCAACTAGCTGGTTATAGATAGCAATGGCCCACATGGCCAGGGCGCCAACAATAACAAGTGTCACAATGGTAGAAATATCCATAATCCAGATTCGATCCTTGAGAAGGTTGTGTCGTTTTTAATCGCTTGCAATGCTGATTGCAAACCGGATTTCGCTCAGTTTCAGCCTATTTGCTGAATTCTTTCCGAATCTTTTCATTATCCTGACCAAGCGACGGCAATTTCAATACTTTGCGCAGTTTTCCTGCGACTTCTGCACCACGATCGAGCAGTTGAATAATCTTGCCGGCAATATCGATTTCCCGAAATTTAACTTGCGGGTGTGTTGCCAGATCATCCAGGTCGCTTAGTCTGCCGTAGGCGATGCCGGCAGCTGCCAATTTCTGGATCACGGTTTCTCTGTCATCCTGTCTGAAGACGGCTTCGATCCGATCGTCCAGTATCTGCCGGTTCTCCAGTCGGCGAGTACTGGATGAAAAGCGTTCATCTCGTGCCATATCGGGATCGCCGAGCGCGATTTCGCAGAGGCTTTGCCATTCTCTCTCATTCTGGATGCTGATCAGGATCTGCTTGTTGTCGCCACAGGTGAACGCCCCGTAGGGAGCAATGCTGGGGTGCTTCAGGCCATGATTCTGGGGTGTAAAGCCACCGTGGTGATGCTGTAGATAGGGTACATTCATCCAGTCAACAGTGGATTGGAACAGAGAAACGTTGATGATCCGGCCTCGCCGTTCGGGATCACGCTCTCTAGCGAACAGTGCCTGCAGTATCTCCTGGTAAGCGGTCATGCCTGCGGAGATATCGGATACCGAGACTCCAACGCGAGTCAGTTGGTTACCCGTCCCTGTAATGCTGCACAATCCTGACTCTGCCTGTATCAGTAAGTCATAGGCTTTCTGGTCCCGATACGGCCCATCTTCACCGTAGCCGCTCACGGAGCAGATAATCAACGAAGGATGTTGCTGGTGGAGGTCTTCCAGATCGAAACCGAGGCGGCTCAACGCTCCTGGTACGAGGTTTTGCAGGAGAACATCGGCTGACTGCAGCATACTGCGCAACAGGTCGGCATCCGCCGCTGTCTTCAGATTCAGGGTGACGCTTTCCTTGCCGCCGTTGGCCCAGACGAAGTAGGCGCTCTCGCCGTTAACAAAGTCATCATAGTGGCGGGCAAAGTCGCCTTCATCGCGTTCGATCTTGATAACTCGAGCGCCCGCTTCAGCCAGCCGACCGGATGTGTAGGGGGCTGCCAGGGCTTGTTCAATAGCAATAACAGTAATACCAGAGAGATCTTCCTCAGTCATGCAACCAGACCCGGGAGCGCAAGCCTTGTCCAATGAATCAGGCCGCCTGGGATATTTGCGCTCCTCTCAAAACCGGCGGACTGGAGAATCTGCGTGGCCATAGCGCTACGTTTCCCTGACTGGCAGATGACGACAACCGGTCTGTCGATGGGGACCTCGTCAAGGCGCTCACGCAGTTCGTTGAGAGGTATCAGTGTTGAATGCTCAATGTGACCAAGGTCTCCCCGGAATTCAGTTTCATTCCTGACATCAAGAATGCAAAGAGAGGTGCGATGACGAGCGACCCAGTCCGGTTCCACCTCGGGAATGCCGGCAAAGGTAACTGTGATGGGTGCCCAACTTGGTTTGTTGACGTCGTCTGCTTCGGGTTTGCCACAGATAAGATTAGCGGGCACAGCGAGTTCAAGCTGCTTGGGATGAGGCAGGTTAAGGTTTTCCATGTACCCGCTGAAGTCTTCCTGCCTAGCATCACCTCCGATCCGTGGATTGAAGCGCTTCTCCTCGGCGACCGTTGAGACCGTGCGCCCGAGGTAATCATGGGCTGGATAGATAAGACAGTTTTCAGGTAGCGAGAAGATCTTTTCCTTGATGCTGTGCCACATGGTTTCAATGTCGCCGGCCTGGAAATCAGTCCTGCCAGCTGAGCGAATGAGCAAGCAGTCCCCGGTAAATGCCATGTTCCGGTCACTGGTGACAAATGTCATGCAACCGCTGGTGTGTCCTGGGGTCGCCATCGCCGTCAGAGAAGAGTCGCCAAAAGCCAGGACGTCGCCATCCTCTAGAGCGATATCGGCATTTTCGGTGCCAGCGGTATCAGCAATAGCTATCTCTGCTCCAAACTCCCGCTTCATTAACCAGGCGCCGGTGACATGGTCAGCATGAACATGGGTGTCTATGCTGTAGCGGACCGAGAGGTTCAGTTCGCGGATCAGGGCGGTATCGCGATCGTGCTGTTCAAACACCGAATCGATAATAACGGCTTCGAGGGTTGACTCGCAGCCCAGTAGATAGGTGTACGTTGATGAAACTGGATCGAACAGCTGACGAAAAATCATGAGCGACTCGCGAGAGACAATTCACCGATTATAACCCAGTGTCGTGATCCTCTGCTGCCTGTTGGAACCGGAATCGAACGACTGGCTGCTTTGTCAGGGTCAGTACCAGATTGGTGCTAAATGGCCCCGTTCCTGAATGACATCCGGTTCCTGGGTCGGACAGTTCAGTCGCCAGTAGGGCCAGTATCATGTCACTCCCCATCGGTTGTCGTCTGGCTTTTATTCCGAGCTATAAGCAGCCAATGCATGACTCGCCCCGGGTGCAATAATACTTTAGTCTGGTTCAGAGAAGTAAGGAAACGTTATGAACAATGCCTTTTCGCCGGCCGATGAAGCTTTCCGTGCCGAGATCCGGGTTTTTCTTGAGTCCGTACTGACCGACGAAATCAGGGAGGCGGGTCGAAAAAAGACCAGCATCTGGCAGGAACCTGTTTCTGCAAATGCCTGGCAACAGATATTGTACAAAAAGGGTTGGCTGGTACCGGACTGGCCCGTCGAGTATGGTGGTACCGGTTGGTCCTTGACCCAGCGCTACATTTTCGCGCAGGAATGTGCCAGGTATGAGACCCCGGGTATTTCACCGATGGGACTCAAGATGTGCGGGCCGATGCTCATTGGTTATGGCTCGGAAGAGCAGAAGTCCTATTATCTGCCGCGGATTCTCTCGGGAGAACACATTTGGTGTCAGGGTTATTCAGAACCCGGCTCCGGGTCCGATCTGGCATCTTTGAAGACGTCCGCTGTTTCAGATGGCGATGACTATGTGGTTAACGGCACAAAAATCTGGACCAGTTTTGCGCATCACGCAAATATGATGTTCGCCCTGGTGAGAACCTCCAGTGAAGGCAAGGTTCAGCAGGGAATCTCCTTCCTGCTCATCGACATGACTTCTCCGGGTATCACCGTCAAGCCGATTATCAACCTGGAAGGCAGTCATGAGTTGAACCAGGTATTTTTTGACAATGTTCGTGTTCCCAAAGCGAATCGTGTGGGCCAAGAGAACCAGGGCTGGAGCGTGGCGAAGTACCTGTTGCAGTTTGAACGGTTCTCTATGGCATCGATCGAATTACGTCGGCTGCTGACACGCGCTGAACGAATGATTCAGCTTAATGCGTATACTCATGCTCCTGACAGTGAAATACGTGACAAGATAGCGAGCCTTGAAATCGAATGTGCAGCCATTGAAGCGTCTGAGCAGAGGGTGCTCGTCCAGTTGAATGCCGGTGAAACACCGGGTTCAGTCTCTTCCGTGTTGAATGCGGTCAGTTCGGAAACATTGCAACGGGCCGATGAGCTGGGCGTTGAAATCGCAGCTTATTATGCGTTGCCTTATCAACCAGGTGCTCTGGCTGTCGGGGGTGACGCCCCTATAGGTGAAGAGGTGTTGTTGCCCGTGGTACCTGGATTTCTGAATAACAGAATGCGAACGATTGCTGGTGGCTCTGCCGAGATACAAAGAAATATCGTCGCTAAATCAATCCTGGGGCTTTAATCATGAGTTCTGAATCACAAGCAGTGGAACCTCTGTCAGCACGGACCATTTATGCTCACGGCACGATTGGTGTTCCGCTGGCCGTTATTGGTTATCCCCTCGCAATCTGGATCCCGGCACACTATTCAGGCGGTTTGGGGCTCAGTCTGGCGATGGTTGGCACGATCCTGATGCTGGCGAGATTCACTGACGTCATCACTGATCCGCTTATGGGAGAACTATCAGACAGGTTCAGGACACGTTTTGGTCGACGGAAGCCCTGGGTGCTGATTGGTATGCCTATCATGATGCTGGGTGTCTACAAACTGTTCATTCCTCCCGAGGGGGTCGGAATACTTTACTTCCTGGCCTACCTGACCTTGTTTTTCCTGGGTTCAACAATAATTGCGTTGCCTCACAGAGCCTGGGGTGCGGAACTTTCGCCGGACTACCACCAGCGATCCCGTGTCACAGCCGCCCGCGAGTTTTTTGTGCTGGGCGGCCTCATGCTGGCTGCTACCGTGCCCATGGTGGTTGAGATCACTTCAGATGGAGCGGGGGTCGGGGAACTTTTCTCCGTCATGGTCAGTGATGCCATTGGGGCGTTCAGCGGCGACTTTCGGGAAAAGAAGATTGTAGATCGGGCGACTCTGACAGGGCCTGTCCTGATGGGGCTGGCTTACACCATTATCCTGGTGCTGCCGGTTTGCGTGTTTATTGTCCTTACCATGGTCAAGGAGCCGCCTGCGGTAGAGAACGAAACGGTGCCGATCAGGGAAGGCATTCGCCTGCTCTGGAAAAATGGGCCGATGCGTCGTGTCCTGATTATTGTGCTGATGGTGATCTTCGGCGAGGCTTTTCGAAATGCGGTATCACTCTTCTTTATCAGGGATATTATCGGCGTGCCGACAATTGGTGCTGCCTATTTTTTCTACTTTGTCGCCGGACTGGGTGCGATTCCATTCTGGCTCTGGCTGGGGCGAACAATTGGTAAGCACCTGGCGTTTGGAGGTACGCTGATTCTTGTCGCCATGGTCAGTGCTGCCAATCTCTTCCTTTCCTATGGCGATTATCTGGCGTTCTTTTTGTTGTTTATCGTCAAAGGGTTCTGTTTTGGTGGTCTGCAGTTTCTGCCGGTTGCTATGCTGGCAGATGTTGTGGATGTGGACACTGCTCGCAGCGGCGGGCGCAGGGCAGGCAGTTATTTTGCGATCCTGGGATTAACCGACAAGCTGGCCGTCGCGCTGGGTACGGGCATGGCGCTGAATGTGGTAGGGCTTCTGGGTTTTGATCCGTCCGGTGATCTTAGCGCGAGCACGGACATCGGCATTCTGTCGCTCCGCCTTGTCTATTGCTGCGGTCCTATATTTTTCTACAGTATTGCCTTGTTTTACCTCTGGTCATACCCGCTGACACCTGCGCGACATGAAAGACTACGTCAGCGTATCGCCCGTAAACAAGCCCGGATACAGGGATCGGATTAGCCAAGAGAACAGATTGCTTTGTTGCGGGATAGTGCTTCGTTAGATCCGGAGATCGGAAGAGCACACGTCTGAACTCCAGTCACTCTATGCGATCTCGGATG
>CAXPUI010000209.1:0-7372 GCA_964220205.1 Candidatus Allofontibacter communis
GCAGACAAGCTAAACATCGCCACTATCTGATTAAGCCAGCCCAGGATAAATATTTCCCGATTTTCCGCGAGCCAGGTAACCCGCTCTCCATGTTCCGCCCGATAGCCGTGTGGTATATCAAGAGGTATGAAAAAAGATGCGACCGCTGAGAGGAGAAAAACAACAACAGACCAGAAACCAAGCCGTCGTATCTGCTCGCCGAGACCTGTTGAGCCAGCCAAAGACTCCTGTTTCATCAAACCCGCTCCGAGATTCACATGCCAGTTGGGATGTTATAACATGCCATGTGGCATGTGCAAGGTAGCAGGTGCAAGGTGGCATGCGCAAGGTGGGATGTACCATGTGGTATGCGCCAGGTGGTAGGCGCAGTGACGAAGGGACAGTCCATGAAGAGAAACCTCCTTGAGACACGACCATGGGGTTACATGCCGGGTTCCTGTGTCTGATGAAATTACGCCCCTGGTCATCACCCCCAGTCGATATCAGGCATACTTAGCGCCAGACACAAAGAAAAGATGCCACAAAGACAGAAACCAACATTCATCATTAACGACGAGGTAACTCGATGACAGCCAAGACCTTCAAAGTCCTTCCCGAGACATGCAGTGGACCGGTGCCATCCAAACTGATTCCAGCAGCGTCCTTCACTACTGACCATTCCGATGAAACAACCGCTTCATTCTTCGATGCTGAAGACGGTTCAGTGAACGCAGGTATCTGGGAGTGCCCACCATGCAAAATGCACATACCCAGTTACCCGGTAAATGAAATGATGACCATCATTGCCGGCGCGCTGACCGTGACGAATGCAGATGGCAACGAAGAATCGTTTGGTCCCGGCGAGGTCCTCTTCGTATCAAAAGGATCCGAAATGACCTGGCATATCACTGAACACTTGCGTAAGTACTATATGACCGCTGACTGAAGAGGACGCAGCAATTTCAAGAAACCATAAAGAAAACAGTCAGGCACTGGGCAGCGGAACCTCGACCGCACGGTCACGAAGGATTACGGCACCGCCAATCAACCGTAACGTTCATCGATCATCGCGAGAATCGACTCCCGCACCAGTTCCCTGTCAGCAGCCCACCGACGCCCGCTGCCCGTGAACAGTGATTCACCTTCGAGTAGCGACGCCAACCACAGCGCTTCTGCATGAGGCGACACTGCGCCAGCTTCGATGAGTGCCTGCTCTAACAGATTCAGGTACTCCGCATAAACATCTTCGAGCAAATCACTGACCAGTGGTTCAACCTGTTGCATCGCCCACAATTGTGGCCAGAGCCTGTCGCTGAACTCTGTATCGCCAGATGTATCGTCCAGCATGAATTCAGCGATTTCGCGTACCGAATGCAACTGACCCTCAGTCTTCCTGGCTTCAAAACGGCCCTTGATTTCAATAGCGATGAAATCCACCAGCGCCCGCAACAGGTCCTCCCACGTTCGGAAGTGATATCGCATAGCGCCATGCTTGATACCGGACGCACGAGCGAGCGCCCGCATGCCGAGGCTGCTGTAGCCTTCATCTTCGATGATGCCCAGCGCCACTCGCAATATTTGTTCCCGGCGTTCACTCATTGACAGTACTTCTGATTTTTATGTGTCTGCTGATTGCTTCTTGACCCGCTGTTGACAGGACTAGTTTCGTGCGCAAACATGCCAACCGGCATGTTTGTCCAACCCAATGGGCATTATAGAACCTGTGGAGGCAATTTTGGCAACGAGAATAACCCGGAGAGACCTGTTAAACGGCCTGGCAATCGGTACCGGAGGTATCGCCCTAAAGGCTTATGGCAATGAGTACCAGAACCAATCACCTGTCGTGCAACACACCATGAAACCGCCGGGACACGCTTCCTATCCTCCCTCGCTGAACGGCATGCGTGGCAGTCACGAGGGTTCGTATGAGGTTGCTCATGCCCTGGCCTGGGAAGGCCAGAAACCCGACAATCACCTGCCCCTGGACGAGCATTACGATCTCGTTGTTGTCGGCGCAGGTATGAGCGGCCTTGCAGCAGCCCACTACTATCGACAAAAGATCGGTCCCGACGCACGCATTCTTATACTCGATAACCATGACGACTTCGGCGGACATGCAAAGCGCAACGAGTTTCATCATGCCGGCAGAATGGTCCTCAGCCTCGGAGGCGCACAGAATCTAGACAACCCGGGCAATTACAGTGATGAAGCGGGAGCCCTGCTCCGCGACCTGGGTATCGACGAATCCTTTATCGCTGAAATGGCCAGGAACACGCCGGATGACTATCTACTCGGCGGTAACCTGGCCGCAGGCATCGGCTTGAGCCTGCCCAATGAAGGAGGCCATGACACACTGCCAGGGAACTGGGTGAAACACATGCATGGCAGAGGTGACTACGCGACCGCAGTTCGAAAACTGTCGATCCCCACCGAGGAGCAGGAAACGCTGATTGCTTTTTTCGGGGGCGAACGAGACGTTCTCGAGGACCTTTCGCTTGCAGAAGCCTGGGATTACATCAACACCGTCAGTTATAACCGCTTCCTCGTCGACAAGGTTGGCCTGGCACCGGAGACCGTGCCGCTGATCGATGTACACCTGCTCAATCTAAACGGCCCGTCGGGCTGGCATCACTCCGTCGTGGAGGCGATCTCAGCAGGTGCTCCGGGATTGCGATCCCTGGGTTGGGTGGCCAATTTTGCCGACTCAATCGCTGCCATGTACGTCAGTGATCTGGCAAGCGGCGGATACGAGGTGAGAATGTTCCCGGACGGCAATGCCTCAGTAGCACGGCTCATCGTACAGAAGCTGATACCGGGGGTAGCGCCGGACATGCAGGGAGCCCGAGACGTCGCAGTGGCCCGGTTTGACTACGGCGCTCTCGACCAGGACCAGCCCACACGCATCAGGCTTTCAAGCACAGTCGTCGGCGTCAGGGAAGCCAACCAACAAGTCCAGGTCGATTATGTGAAGGATGACCAGCCAGTGCGGGTGACAGCCGATCATTGCATTCTGGCCTGCTACAATGCCTTGATTCCCCATCTCTGCCCGGAAATGAGCCAGGCTCAGAAAGACGGACTGAGCTACGGCGTTAAAGTCCCCTTCGTTTACGCTAACGTACTGCTGGAGAACGGCAAGGCTTTCTCCAAACTGGGGGTTAAATTTACCCAATGTCCCTTCGACCCATTCCAGTGGGTCAGCACCGGACCGCCAATCGCCAATGGCGGTTATGAACCACCTCGATCAGCCGATGACCCTATGATCGCTTTCATGATGGCATCGCCATCGCCCTCAACCGTCGAAGAAGGCACCTCGAGGGAGTTATTCCGGGCTGGTCGTTACAAGATCTACGGTACGTCATTCGAGCAATACGAAGCGGAGATACGACAACAGCTGCAATCTCTTCTGGGTCAGCATGGCTTCAATCACGAGACCGATATCAAAGCCATTACCGTGAACCGCATTCCTCATGGTTATGCCTACTGGTACCAGCAACTCCACGATCCCGAATGGGAGAAGGGTGAGGCCCCTCACGAGATTGGCAGAAATCAGTTTGGACGCATCTCCATTGCAAACTCAGACGCCGAAGCTACGCCCCTGATGGACGCTGCCTTTGATGCCGCCTGGCGTGCAGTGACAGAACAGACCAGCTGAGCCAGGGCTGCACCGCGATGGTTGAACCAACATCGATTTCCCTGGTGCCCGCAGCGGTCGCGGTAGTGACCGCCCTCTGGTCACGCAGGCCGATAGAGTCACTCCTGGCGGGTGTACTGGCTGGTCTGCTGCTGCTGGAGCCAGGCAACGCAATCGCCAATTTTTCATCCATCCTGCTCGATGTCATGATGGATGAAACTATCGCCTGGATAATCATCGTCTGCGGGTTGATGGGAAGTTTAATTGCGTTGCTGATGAGAGTCGGGGCAGCGACGGCATTCAGGCGATTGCTGGCCGCGAAAGCCTCAAACAGCAGTACGGCGTTGCTTTACACCTGGTTTCTCGGCCTGCTCATTTTTATTGACGACTACCTCAACGCGCTCGCGGTTGGTGCAGCCATGCGAAAGGTCACCGACAAATTCGGCATCTCTCGTGAAAAGCTGGCTTACGTTGTTGATTCGACCGCGGCCCCTATCTGCGTGCTGGTGCCGGTGTCAACCTGGGCGGTCTTTTTTGCTGGCGTGCTTGAAACCTCAGGCGCAGCCGCCAAGGGTTCAGGCATGTCGCTATACCTCAGTGCCGTACCTTACATGTTCTACCCCTGGATCGCTGTTCTGCTGGTCCCGCTGGTGGCTATCGGAAAAGTACCCGATCTGGGCCTGATGAAGACACTCGGCAAGCGTCAGCCTCCACCGAGCCTTCAAGATGAGGAATTCAGTGATGGCAACCCCACAGAATCAGAACAGGTCCGGATGTATCACTTTCTCCTGCCCATTGTCGCCTTGCTCGGTTTCAGTGCGTGGTATGACCTCGATGTTCAACTGGGCGTAATCATGGCGGTCGGGGTAACCGTCGCACTGTATGGCTTTCAGAAACTCCTCACATGGACAGAGTTATTCGACACCATTCTTGATGGCATCAAGATCATGCTGCCCGCACTGACTATCTGCGTGGTCGCCTTCATGTTCAAGGAGGTGAACGACCAGCTGGGACTCGCCACTTATGTCATAGAAAAAGTGACACCCTGGATGACCCCGACCCTGTTACCCCTGCTCGTCTTTGCAACGATGGCGCTGATTTCCTTCGCAACGGGTTCAAGCTGGGGCGTTTTTGCTATCGCCATCCCGATCGTTTTACCGCTGGCAACAAGTATAGGCGTCAGTGCACCCCTGGCTATCGGGGCACTGATCTCAGCCAGCGCTTTTGGCAGCCATGCCTGCTTCTACTCGGATGCGACCGTATTGGCGTCCCAGGGCAGTGGGTGCGGTGTCATGGAGCACGCGCTTTCCCAGATTCCCTACGCCCTGATTGCAGCAGTCATTGCTGGCATCGCCCTGACGCTGACGGCTGTCCTGTTCCAATAATCCTGACCACCCGAGGCGGCATAGTTATCCATCAGGGACAAGCTACTCCCACAGCATGACCGACCTGTGCGACCAGAAGACAGATGGCCAATCTTGTTAGGCGCATCGCCAGGCGAATTGCGTGCTGGATTGCCTCATCGCCATCGCGGAAGAGCCGGGTGACAATTTTGCTGCGGCATCGGCCCGGTGACTCTCGCTGGTTACTGACCGGGCTTAGCTGTAATCTTTAGCACCCTGGATAAGGCCAGCAACGCGCACGGCCAAAGGAAACATCATGTGGACCCTGAAGAAACTGCTCTATCGATGCGCACACTTTGCCATGGGCATCGCGTTCAAACGTATCAACGTACCGATACCGGAGCTGCTCTCCGGCCCCGGCAGTATCCGCCAACTACCTGGCATCATCCAGGAGACGGCCGCAACCAAGTTGTTGCTCGTCACGGATAAGGGAATTTCAAGCATCGGACTGGCCGGTGATCTGCTGGAGGACCTGAGCAACACCAATCTGGGCTGCACGGTGTTTGATGATGTACAACCCAACCCTTCTATCGCCAATGTTGAAGCCGGCCTCAAGGTTTACTTGGATGAAAAATGCGACGGCATCATCGCTTTTGGCGGCGGCTCCGCGATGGACTGTGCCAAGCTAATCGGTGCCAGGGCTGCCAATCCTGACAAACCTGTCCTGGCCATGAGCGGCGGGTTCAAAGTTAAGAATGCCCTGCCCCCATTGTTTGCCGTACCAACGACGGCCGGGACCGGTTCCGAGTGCACTCTCGCCGCCGTTATTACCAATCCTGACGTGCGCGAAAAGTTCGCTGTGGCAAGCGATAAAATCGTTCCGGCTTACGCCGTCCTGGATCCACAACTCATGGTGAGCCTGCCCCCGCACATTACGGCCCATACTGGTATGGATGCCTTGACACACGCTATCGAAGCCTATGTCGGCAAAGCAGGCACCCCTTTTACCGACGAACATGCAGAAAAGGCGGTCAAAATTATTTTTGCAGACCTCGAACAGGTATTCGCGGACGGCTCGGATTTGGAGAAACGCAGCAATCTGGCCTATGCCTCCTACTGCGCCGGGCTGGCCTTCACCAGGGCGCTGGTGGGTTACGTCCATGCCATCGCGCATAACCTCGGAGGGCTCTACGGCGTTCCCCACGGTCTGGCGAATGCCATCGTCCTGCCCTACATCCTGGAGTTCTCAAGAGAAGACTGCGAAACAAAGCTCGCCCGCCTAGCGGTTGTCGGCGGCCTCGGAGACCCACAGGAGTCCGACCGCGAGCTGTCCCATCGATTCATCGAGAAGATCAGATCGATGAATGAAAACATGGGCATTCCAACTCGAGTCGCCGAGATACAGACATCCGATATACCGCTTATTGCCCGCCGCGCCCTTGCCGAGGGGAATCCCGGGTATCCCGTCCCTCGGCTAATGCATCAGGACCAATGCGAGGCTCTTCTGCGCCAATTGATTTAAGCCGCAGGTGAGGTTCGCGCAGGCTGAACCGACCAGAACCCGCGACCGTTGCGCGGGACCTTCAGGTATCTTCTCCGGAGTTTATGCGCATGCCGGTTATCCCAACCGGGGCACTGCGACCTCCTTGCCTGGCTTTACCGACGACTTCACGCAGCGTATACGGGGCTGTTAATTCTTCGTCGCTTGATGTGGGACCGAGTTCCCCTACCCTCTGATAATCGCCGCGGTCCGCCGCGAGCCGGAAATCCAAGGTCGCACCGGCTGCCTCCCCCGGCAAGCCCCGCGCGCCAAAACCATGCCCCTCGTTGGTCTGGGTACCCGTCGTTGCCTGGTAACCCATCCGATGCAACAGTTTCTGGCTCGCCCTTGTCAGCACTTCCGGACGGACAGAGAGCATCCAATTCTCCTGCTGACGCATCCAGGGTTTCTGCATGCCATTCAACATCACGATTCGCGGACTGTCTGTATGGTTGATCCCAGTGCCATGCAATACCCTGCCGTCGGTAATCACGACCGTGCCGGCCTGCGCGTCCAGGTTAATCGCGGGTGGCAGCTTACCTACGGGCCGTCCCTCGCGTGCAGCATCCGACATGGCACGGTGACTGCCAGGGATCAGCAGCGTCCCGCCGTTCTGCTCGTCAAGGTCACTGATCGCAGTGAGGATATTCACACTCATGGGGCTTGCCGACTCAGGATACAGCCCCTGATCCTGGTGCAACGCCTGCGGCACCCCTCCCTTGAGCGAAATCGCTGCAATCAGTGACGTACAGATCCAGCCAGGTCCCAGCGCTTCGGTAACCAGCTGTTCCACCAGCGGGCCTCCCTGGACGATGTCTGGGTGCTGTTCGATAAGCAACTCGAAGCAACGTCCCTTGTTGACGCAACAATTGATATTCT
>CAXPUI010000210.1:0-4539 GCA_964220205.1 Candidatus Allofontibacter communis
TCTGATTTCGTCTCGAAACGCCGCTTTTTCTTCTTCAGTCATCTACCACCCTCTTGTCTTTATTCGATCTATTCGTTCTTTTCGATTTTTTCGACTTATTCGATCTTTTCTCTCTATTTCTTTTTTAGATCTAATTCATCTGCCCCGGCATTATAAATACCGGGACCGTCCTTCATACCGGAATCTCACGTAACACCGACGGAACTGATCATCCCTGATGCTGTCTCTGGAAAGGACCAGCAAGCAGGTGGAAGCGGCGAGACGAAATCGAGCCACGATAAACCAGTGCCCTGCATAGCCCCCCGGCAGTACCTCTGCCTCCTGCCACTCGCCGCTACGCTGCCTGACACGCCATTGTCCACTACTCAGCGAGAGCGCCTGGACGGTATCGGGATGGAGACGCAACCCCTGACGATATAACGAGTCGGCGACGGAAAGCGTGACCGCCAGAGACAGAAATGCCTTTAACCAAAGGTTGAACCATTGATCGAGAATGATCGCTATGACGGCACCTGCCCCTACCAGCAGGTGCAGCCCGGTAATCCCGGGCGACCATCGCAAAGGTATCAGAAGATTATCGTGACCGGATTCAACCCGGCTGGACACGTTTCAGTATCCTGTCGACCATGTCCTGCAGCTCCAGGTCCAAAGATGTCCCCTTCTGAGAGAACCACTGGAGCAGGTCAGGGTCATCCTGCTCCAGCAGTCGGACAAAAACTGCTTGTTCATCCGCGTTCAGCTCGCTGAACACGTCGTCGAAAAAAGGCAGCAGCAGCAGATCCAGCTCGAGCATGCCACGCCGGCACCGCCAGCGTAACCGGTTTAGTTCCAACTCGCTAAAGTTCACCCGCGCTTCCCTATTGCTTTGATGTAAAATAACAACATGAACAACCTCTATCGACTTTCCGACATGGGCATCCTGACAATCACAGGGCCCGACGCGATCAAGTTTATGCAGGGCTATACCACCTGCAACCTGACCCAACTCGACGACAATGCGACAGCGCTGGGTGCAGTCTGCAACCTTCAGGGTCGTATGCTGACCAGCTTCCTGGTCCTGCGCTCCGGCACTGATCTTTGGCTTCGCATGCAGCGAGCCCTGGTACCCGCGACGCTTTCCTTCCTGCAGAAATATATTGTCTTTTCCAAAGCTGAGTTGCACGACATTTCTGAATCCTACGTCTGCTATGGTTCACTGGATCAGTCAGCAGTTTCCCCAACGGATGGATTCACGATAGAACTCGATAATCGCAGGGAATTCTGGACCAGCAGTACGCTGTCCGCTGACGACGACATTGGGCCGTGGCAGGATGCGGAGGTTACCGCAGGCGTTGCCTGGGTAACGGAGTCAAGCCAGGAAGAATACCTGCCGCAGATGTTCAATTACCATAACCATAACGGGATAGACTTTGAAAAGGGCTGTTATCTCGGCCAGGAAATCGTGGCCCGTGCTCACTACAGAGGCGAACTCAAGCGTCGCCTGCATCGACTATCATCTGAAAAAAGCCGCAACGTTGGTGATCAACTCGACGGTGGGACGGTTGTCGCCTCGGCACCCAATGGTCTGCTGGCCGTCCTGAAAAATACGGGAGAAGAACCGGTTTCGGCTTCGTTTGTCGACGGTGAAACCGTTGAGGCCACGCCTTGCTGAACTGCGCCTGGAAACGTCGCTTAACTCTCCCATAGAGCCAGGTACCTCCCCGTCAATCTGACAGGCATTCAGTGACCCGGTGCAGGCGAGCCGGTGACACTAGTTGATCGACCCTCCCAACCGGCTCCTGATCTCTTCACTGACACTGAGTTCGTACTCCGCCACAGCATCTGCGATCAGCGTGTCGCGTTTAAGCTGCTGCTGCTCAGCTAACCAGCGAACACGGGCCTCGGATTTGCTGGCATCAAAGCTCTCAACAAAGGGTTCTGTTCTGCCTGTCAACATCACCAGGTGATAACCGTGCGCTGAGCGCAGAGGACCCTGCCAGCCTGGACCAGGCTCCAGGGTAAACAACGGTTCGACCATTGCTTCACCAAAGTGGCTCCGTATCTCATCCGCATTTTTTTCAACATAGTTTAGCTGGTAGAGGAAGCGCTCCCCATATCCTGGCGCCTGCTCGAAACGTATGTTCTCAGACCGCAGAACCGCCAATGTGGACACGGCCTTTTCTCTGGCGTTCGCCGAACTGTGACCATGACTAAAGAACACATGGGTAAAGGTCACGGTTTCCGGCTGGCTGAAGAGATCCAGGTTGGCGCGGTAATACACCTGCAGTTCCCGCTCCGTCGGCGCCGGAACAATCTGACCTTCCGAGAGATATTCGACTCTCTGCACCAGGCGCTGTCGAATAACATAGTCTTCCTGATCGAGCCCCAGGGCGAGGGCTTTGCGATAAAGCGCTTCTTCTCTGATATATTGCTGAAGCGCATCCCTGATGGCAATTTCAGACAATTCATCGAAGCCTGACGAAACACTACCGGAAAAATTTTTCGTTCTGTTCTCTATGAATCGAATCAATGTATCCCGATCCACACTGATCGTCATCGGGTCCGGGCCCGATGACGGCCAGGCAAACAGAAGAACCCCAATCGCGATAAAAACAAGGATGGGTTCTTTCACCCACCCACTAGGCATCAGGGCGTATACCAGATGGGCGACGTATAAGCGCGGTCCTGGATACTGAGCGGAATACCTTCCGGAACTTCAACGCCGAAATATACAGCATCCTTCGTGGACCAACGGGGAACAGGGATTTCCAGCACTCGGACGTAATAGAAAGCGCGTTCGCTTGATTCGAAGTCGGGATCTCGCCAGACCACAGCCAACTCAGCCGCACCAATGGTATTGGCATAGGTCGCGGTTTCAATATCAACTGTACTCCCTACAGCCGGCAATTTTCCCGTTTCCGGGTTAATGACCCTGTCACCTGCCCAGGCAACATCATAGACCTTCTCATGTAACTCACCCTCACCGTCCAACCAGCCTTTGACAATCTGTATGCGGTCCAGGTTAGCTCCATCAGGGTCTTTTGCCGCGACGGTCATGAAGGTCGGCGCTACGCCAGCAGGCGCGTTAGTCAGGTCGCCTCCCATGGGCACACCTCCGCCATACGCCTTGTCCAGGTAATTCGGGTGGTTCACATCGTCCGGTTCATAGCCCCAGCCACCAAAAAACCTGACCTGAATTCGAGAGCCCGTCGTGGCATAAACCTCTTTACGCTTCATGGCATCGAACAACGCAGCACGCGTGTTCTCAACCGCCCAGACGGCAGCATAACCCGAAGCCACAATATTTGAATTCTGCCAGAGTCGGTCAAGGGCGAGACCCGAGGTCATGCGTTCGGGTTTCGGCTCCGACTCGGGAAACTTGCCAAAGAAATTGTCTTCTTCTGCAGTGGAGATAGTATTGTGCCCATCCGTGCTGGCAATCATGCCAAACTTGAAGGGATTGATACCCAGTTCCGCTTCATGCGCCAGCCCCAGCTTGAGAGCACTCCTGGCGTATTCATGAGCCAGCATCCAATCTTCTTTTGGCGCGGAGCGACCGATATTGTCCCAGTCCCAATTCTCAAAATCCGCGAATTCATCTGTCGGCGAGAGCGTCGGGTGAGATTCCCCATCACCTTTGACCTGGGATACCTCATAGATTGGCTCCCAGCGGGCGCGTGTTTCAGCATAATTAAGGTTCAGTTTTTCACCATCGACAGATTCATCGGGAAACATCATGCCGTTGGACAGGTTGCCATTATGAGCAATCGCCATAACCTCACCACCAGTAGCCGCTTCGTAGGCGTCCAGCGCACGCCAAAGATCACGAGGGTCCGTACTCTCCTGGGAGGTGAAAGGCGGCACCTGGCTGGTTTTGTCAGCGCCGTCCCGATAGATAACAACCCGGTGCAGATTGTTGCCTTCAATCATTGAGGTCCATTCGTAGCCGATAAACGCGGTGAACCGTCCGGGCTGGTTGTGGTCATCAGCGGTCTGACCCACATCTTCCCAGATAATCTTTTGCACCTCTTTCGGGAACGGCGGGTGATTTTCGGGATCCTGCATACTGTTAACAAAAGCCCCGAAGAGACCGGCGTAATCACCTTCAGCCACATACCCTGTCCATTGCTTGCCTGCCGCAGTACCCAGAACAAGAGGGTCATCCACATTAAATCGATAAAACCCGCCGAGGTATTCCGAGTGATCTGATACCACGAGGAAATCCAATGGCTGCCGCAACTGGACCCGCATACCATTGTGCGCAATCATTTCCTGACCCCTGGCAAAGCGGTATGCCTGCGCCGGCGTCATATTCATATTGCCCATCGAGTAGGCATCCGCGGAATTGCGCGTATGCAGATGAGTATCGCCCCAATACACATTTTTAGGGTAATCACTTGTGACAGGATTCGAGTACTCTCCTCCCAGAGTGGGCAGTGGCAGAAGAAGCAGGACAACAATCAGTATTCGCATAAAGTCTCCCTGTGATATTCGCTAGTTTATCCAAGTCAACCCAGATCAGCGAGCGGGTGCTCGCCGGGCCAGGGAGATCGGAAGAGC
>CAXPUI010000211.1:0-19874 GCA_964220205.1 Candidatus Allofontibacter communis
TGTTTGATTTCCCCTTTGCAGACCGTCGTTTGTTGACTCACTGGTCCGATACCGCGACGGCCCCTAGAGAGCTGGTGGATTACAAGACCCGCCAGCAGGAATTGATGAATTGCCTGGAGTACTTCACGCGGTTATGGAATGAACGAGTCAATGAAGAACCAAAGGCTGACCTCATATCGATGCTTGCGCATGGGGAGAACACCCGTGATATGCATAAATCGCCGATGGAGTTCCTGGGAAACTTATTGTTGCTGATCATCGGCGGGAATGACACGACCCGGAACTCGATCAGTGGTGGTGTCCTGGCGCTTAACCAGAATCCAGATCAGTACACCAAGCTGCGGAGTAATCCCGAGCTGATTCCTAAAATGGTACCCGAGATTATTCGCTGGCAGACGCCCCTGGCGTATATGCGCCGGACGGCGGTTGCTGATGCGGAACTGGGCGGCAAGCAGATTCGGCAAGGTGACAAGCTGTTGATGTGGCATGTCTCGGGTAACAGGGACGAAGAGGTCATCGAGCAGCCGGACGAGTTCATCATTGACCGTCCCAATCCCCGTTACCATGTGTCGTTCGGTTTCGGTATTCATCGTTGCATGGGTAATCGACTCGCGGAAATGCAGCTGCGCATTGTCTGGGAAGAGATTCTTAAACGATTCAGTATGGTTGAAGTCGTCGGAGAGCCAGAACGGACCTACTCCATATTTGTAAAAGGTTACACGCACCTGCCGGTGCGCCTGCATGAGAAGTAATCAGTCGGGTCTTCAGGGCTGGTGCGACAATCCTTTATCTGGCGGTTGATGAATTATTCTGCGCTCGCCAGTTGAACAACCGGTGGTCGGAGATATCGTTTCCTGCTGTATCTCTAAGGGGATTCGGAGGAAACGCTCGCTGAGTCATCAGCGACCCCAGAATCATGGCGGTCAGGCTGCAGATGAAAGCAGGGACTGCCCCGATATAGATCGCATCCCAGAGTTCTCCATTAACCTCGGGCAACAGCAGCCAGATAAACAGTAACCAGCTCAGGCTGCCCGTCATCATTGACAGCCAGGCTCCTGCCACATTGGCTTTCTTCCAGAGAATTCCGCAGACGCTTATGGCAGACAAGACCGGGAAACTGACAGCGCCTGCAAACACAAGCAGTCGATAAAGGTCGCCCATCGCGAGGCCGAACAGGAGACTGACACCCGTGACAATAACCATGACTAGACGTGTGACCTTCAACCTCTGCCGATCCGTAGACTGAGGCCTGACGACGCCGAACGCGGTATAGCCGATGAGAGCACCCGCGGTCAGGATGGTGTCTCCCGCAGTACTGACGATTGCTGAGGACACGGCGACAAAGAACAGGATCACGAGCCAGTCAGGAAGATGATTCTGAACAAACATCGGAAAGACGTTGTCGAGCTCCGTGTCCGGCAGGTCTGGATAAAGAATAAACGCACACATACCTACAATCACCGGTATCATGCCCAGCACCAGGTAAATGAATCCTCCGTAAATGAAACCTCGGGTAGCCGCCACTTCGTCTTTGGCGGCCAGAGCCCTGGCGGTCAGTATGGAGCCGCCGATATCGCCGATCGCGACGGAGAACCAGGCGGCCAGCATGTAAAGCACACCGAGTATACCGATATAGCCCGCGAAGCCATGTTGCTGGCCATCCGAGTTCAATTCGCTGGTGTAGAAGAGGCTGAACGGTGGTGCCCCGTCGAGAGTGCCGGCGTTCTCTATAAAGGCGACAGGGCCACCGACAGCATTGAGTGAGTAGGGCAGGACGATCACCAGGACCAGGCTAAGTATGATGAAAGCCAGCATATCGGAGCGTGATAGTGCCCACAGACCTCCAGCCAGTGCGACGGTCAGTATCAGTACGCTGCCGAGCAGGGTTGCCATCAGAGGGTTAATGCCGCTAACGATGCTGATAATCACACCCAGTGACAGCAGTTGCGCTGAAATCCAGGAAATGTAGGCGATCATGCCGATTGCCATTGATGTTAAGCCAATGCGCGGGCTATACCGTGCATTGTAGAAATCAATCGCCGTGGTAAACCTGGATCGTCTGAATATCCCGACGAAAAAAAAGCCGACAATCAACAGGGTGAGAAAAGGTGACCAGGGATCCCAGACAATTGCCTGGAACCCACCGACAAAAGCTTCCGTTGCGCCACCCAGAATCACGGCGCCTCCGAGCCAGGTCGCAACCACTGAACCGGTCACAAAGGGCGTGGTCAGACTATGCCCCGCAAGAATAAAGTCCTCGGTTGACTTTGACCTTCTTGAGTAATAGATGCCCAATGCAACTACTGTCAGGAAGTAACCTGAGAGAATCAGGATGATCACTGGGCTGCTGTCGTCGATTGGCACGGTGTTAACAGTCTCGCATGGTCGTTGAGGTATCGCAGCGTTTCAGATTATCCGCTGCGGTTCACATTCTAATAGAACATTACAATCGAAGCGGTCTTGACCGGTCATCGTTGAAAACGGGTAGAGGAACAATTTTTCGAACTCTCTTCTGGTAATCCTGGTAATCCGGGCCCAGGACTTTGGCGAGGTCCTGTTCTTCGTAATAGAGGCCGATGAAAATATAGATAGTCATCCCCACTGCCAGCATCAGGTGGGTCATGGTCATGATCGGGACACACCAGATACCGACGAGGATACCCAGTTGTAATGGGTGGCGGACCAGCTTGTATAAGCCTCGATCGGTGAACGACTCGGGTGGTTCCGGTCGGCCTCGAAAATTCAGGTAAACCTGCTGCAAGCCGAACAGTTCGAAGTGATTGATGAGAAACGTCGCGATAACGGCGATGACCCAGCCCGCGATATGTCCAGCCAGAAGCAGCGTGTAAAGCAATCCTGATTCCACCCGCCAGACATCACCTGCTATGGGGAGCCAGTAGAAGCTGAACAACAGCATCATGATACCGGAGAGCAGGACATACGTGCTTCGTTCGGCTGCCGCTGGGATAACCCTGGTCAGTGCGTCTTTAAAAGCAGGACGAGCGGTTACTGAGTGTTGTAATCCGAAAAGCAGCAAAAGGCCGACGTTGACCAAAAGGGCCATCCCGAGAGGGCCGGGGGTAGTCGAGTTGATATGTACAGGTAAAAAATCCCAGCTGCCGAGAAAGAGAATGAAGTACGTGAGGCCGCCCATGCCAACCAGATAGGAAGCGATTCCGAAGGCGGTGATCAATAGGTTTTTCATCTGCGTAACCTTTTTTCTATGCAGCATAGTGGATTGCCGGATGAATTCAATGACCAGCCTGTGTTGTTCAGGTGTATAGTGTCAGCGTCAATAACCAGTAGGGCAACGAAGGTAATGAGTTCAGATCAGGTGTCGCATCGACTCGATTTCAATTTGCTGGAGGATGAGACCAGGGAGTGTCCTTTCAAGTATTTCGAAAGCATCCGGCATTTGGACAAGCCGGTCTATTTCATGCCGGAGCTGAAGGCGTTCTACGTCAGTCGTTACGAAGATGTGCGTTATATCAAGAAACACCCGGAACTGTTCAGTAACGATACTCAGAAGTACGGCACGCGGCAGAGTGTTTCGCGGAACATAGCTGAGAGCTATCGCGCAGAAAATGGCTGGGAACGGGTTTCGACGTTACAGCGTACCGATCCGCCGGTTCACACCAAGTATCGTAACCTGATCAACCACGCTTTTACCCCTAAGCGCGTCAAGACAATGACTCAATACATTGAGACCGTGGTCAATGATCTGATCGACGACTTTATCGGCAAAGGGCAATGCGACCTGATGCGAGAGTTTGCTATTCCGCTGCCCTGTATTGTTATAGCGGATCAACTCGGCGTGCCGCGGGATATGATCTGGGATTTAAAAAAATGGTCTGATGCCATGCTTGCGCCGGGGTCAGGATTTACTGATGAAACCGAGGCTCTCGAGTGCGCCCGGCAGGTGGTGGAGGCACAGCATTTTTTCGCTGAGGTGATCGCTGAGCGAAAAGTCAAACCAAAGGACGATATCATTTCCACACTTGCTAACACCAAGATCCGTGACACCACTGACGGCCCTGAACGTAATCTCGATATGTATGAATTGATGGATATGTTGGATCAGCTGCTGACAGGCGGTAATGAAACGACTACCAATGCGATCGGTTCCGCAATGATGCTGCTCCTGCAGCGTCCTGAGGAAATGAAGAGATTGCAGGATGATCCAGGGCTGATCAGGAACTTCATCGAAGAATCCCTGCGTTTCGAAACACCGGTGATGCATCTCTGGCGAGTAGCGGTGGAGGATTCTGAGATCGGTGGGGTCGCCATACCCAAGGGTTCCTCCATTGCCGTTGGTTACGCCAGTGCCAACCGCGACGAACATGTTTTTGCTGACTCAGAGCGCTTTGATATCGACCGCCGAAAAGCGGGCGCACACCTGGCGTTTGGTTCCGGGCCTCACCACTGCCCCGGTGCTCCGCTGGCCAGACAGGAGATGTACTCGGCGTTTACTATCCTGCTGCATCGGCTCGAGAACGTGCGCGCGTCAGACCCGAATGATTCATTTCTCCATGTGCCCAGCAGTTTCCTCAGAGGACTGGCGCAGCTTGACCTGACCTTCGATGTCAGGTCAGGTGACCGCTACTTTCCTGGCGCCTCTGTCTACTAGTTTTCTGCCCACAATTCCGCGCTTTGCATTGACCTGGCATAGTGCCGTCGGCCAGCCCACAGAAACGCAACACCGGTGATGCCGAAAATCGTAGTCATCGTGACCATTGAGTAGCGGATTCCGTCGGGTCCTGGAAATACAAATTCGTTGAATGCGCCTGCCAGGGGCGGGCCGAACAGCATGCCGAAAGCACCGGTCAGCATATAAATCGCCGCAACCCGAGCCCTCAGGTGAGGAGGGGTGATGACTGGCAGGGCGCCCGAGGCAATCCCGAAGGGTGAGTTGACGGCCAGCAGTGCCGGGCCGTAACACACGAGTGCCCAAGTTGCAGAGGGAGCAGTTTGCAGCAGCAGAACCGTGGGTATAGTGAGTATGCCGCCGATCATGCCGGCGGTAAGGTTTGCATCCAGGTGGCCCCTGTCAGACAGTGACTTTGCTATCCATGCCACTAGAAGCGGGCCCAGGGGTCCGAAGACCACGAAGATCCAGCCGAAATACTGTGATGCTTCTGCAGCGGGCATGCCATGGACGCGAACAAGAAAGGAGACGCTCCAGAAAACGAAAGCGTAGCCGGTAAGAACCAGGGAGATGAAACCTGCATGGTGAAAAAAGAGAGTGGCTGCGTGTTCGCGATAGAAATCTTTCAATGTTTGTGGGCTGCCACCGTCCTGATCATCCGATAAGAGTGGCCGGCGAGTGGGTTCGCGGATCAGCAGGAAGAAACCTGCCAGGAACATGCCGGGGATCCCCACATAGACGAAAGTCTGTTGCCAGGGCTTGAGCGCACCAATACCGGGAATAACCAGTGGCTCTGCCTGCTGAACCAGGTCCAGCACGACGCCACCGATAATGAAGGCAATGCCTGTGCCGATGATAGGGCCGGTTTGAAAGATGCTTAATGCGAGTGGTATATCACGACGTGGGAAGTAATCGCCTATGAGAGACGTCGTCGACGGGGACAGTGTCGCCTCGCCGACGCCCACCCAGATTCGAGCAAAGAGAATCTGCCAGAAGTTCCTCGTCAAGCCACAGGCGATGGTCATCAATGACCAGAGAAAGATGCCTACGGCAATGATGTGTTTCCGGCTTCGATTGTCTGCCAGGGCAGCAATAGGCACAGCTGCAAAGGCATAGAAGAGCGCGAACACACCGTAAAGCCAGCCTATCTCAGTGTCACCTACGCCGAGATCCTCTTTCATAGGGTCGACAACAATTGCGACGACCTGGCGATCGATAAAGGCGATCAGGGAAGCGATGATCAGGACAAAGACAACGAACCAGGCGTAGCGACGGTCGGGGTAGGGGATGCTTTCTTTGATGGTACTGTCTCTCTCCTCGTTCAGTCAGACAGTGTGCAAGGGTTTCTCCGGATTTGCTATGCTTGCGACAGTATTTTTGGGTTGGAGATTAGCAATGGGTGGAAGACTGGAAGGTAGAGTGGCAGCAATTACCGGTGGTGCCAGTGGTTTTGGTGCAGGCGCTGCACGTCGCTTTGTTGCCGAGGGTGCCAGAGTGGTCATTGGTGATATACAGATGGAAGCGGGTCAGTCAGTCGCTGATGAACTGGGTGACGCTTGCGTCTTCCTCGGGTGTGACGTCACTGTCGAAACTGAAGTTGCCGCGCTGGTTGATGCAGCGGTCTCAAATTTCGGTCAGCTGGACATCATGTACAACAATGCGGGCGTGGTAGGTGCCGTTGGTCCCATCGCGACGACTCCGGCAGATGAATGGAATAGAACCATGGATATTCATGTCAATGGGGTCTTTTACGGTTGTAAGCACGCTGCGCGAGTGATGATCCCCAGGGAAACTGGCTCGATCGTGAATATGTCCAGTGAGGCAGGCATCATGGGTGGCCGGGGACCACATGCCTATGCGGCTGCCAAGCACGCAATCATTGGTATCACGAAAAACGTTGCTGTCGAGCTTGCCCAGTACAACATTCGCGTTAACGCTATATCCCCGACCGGGATGGCGACAGCGATGGTGGCGGCATTGTCGGGCGATATGCATGATATCGAGGGTACGGAGACCAGGCTGGCAGCAACGTCGCCGTTGAAAGGCCGTCCGGGTCGAGCTGAGGATGTGGTTAATGCAGCCCTGTGGCTGGCGAGCGACGAATCCGGTTATACCACGGGCCACACGTTGACGACGGATGCGGGTCGGACCGTAGGCTCTGATAACGTTTCAATCTTTGATGAATATCAGCCGTTTATTGCAGAAGCCGGTAAACGCGGACTGGATTAATTTTCCCTGAGGACTCAGGACCGACCCTGGAACCAGCAGCGCGAGAAATGCCGGAGTGTCCTGTGGTAACGTCCTTTATTCAACGATGAGGAGGCTCTCGAATGGCTCTAAATTTACCAACTTCGGAGGAGTGGAGTGAGCGGTGCGCACAGGATGGCGAGTTCATGCTGGCGGCACGAAACTGGAACGGAGGCATAGCACTGTCAGTGGGGGAGACCCGTTTGCGGGTCGGTGTTGCAGGAGGACAGCCGGGATCGTCTTGTGATGACGGTAATCTCATCAGCTTCAGTGGTGAAGAAGCTGTTTGGGAGAAGGTCCTGGCTCAGGTTCCGGAAAGGTTTCATAACGATCTGATGGCCAATATCTCTCATGATCTCGGCGTCAGGCGTGAAGCCGACCCGGTAAACTTCGCGCAGTATTTTGCTGCTGCCGCACGGGCCGTGGAATTGCTGAGACCACAGGCGGAGCGAGGCGTGCTGATGTCACATGATAGCCGGCCTGTTGGAACCATTGATGCGCCCGTTGGGCGATATGTCCATCTAGAACTGGCGGGGCATGATCATCGAATTTATTTTGAAGAAGCGGGAGAGGGGATTCCTCTGTTGATGCAGCACACTGCGGGGTGTCATGGTAGCCAGTGGCGACATCTATTTGAGTTTCCAGAGATCACCGACAGATTTCGCCTGATTGCTTACGACCTTCCCTGTCACGGGAAGTCGGTACCACCCGTCAGCAAGGACTGGTGGGACGAACAGTACTTGTTGAAAGGCGAGTTCCTGAGGTCCATTCCTGTCAAACTCGCCGAGGCCCTGAACCTTGACCGTCCTGTTTTTATGGGCTGCTCGGTCGGTGGGTTGCTGGCTCTAGACCTGGCGCACAAGCACGCGGACGATTTTCGAGCGGTGATATCCATTGAAGGAGCGTTGAATATTCAGGGGCAACTGGATGACTTTCAAGAGCTCTGGCATCCGCAAGTGAATAATGAATACAAGGCCCGTCTTATGGATGGTCTGATGTCACCAACCTCGCCGAAAGCCTACCGCAAGGAGACAAGTTTTGTGTATGCGTCGGGTTGGCCGCCTGTCTTCCTTGGAGACCTTTGCTACTACGTGGAGGACTATGATCTCCGGCCCTGCGCAGGGGAAATCGACACCAACCGGGTTGGTGTCCACATTCTGTCGGGTGAGTACGACTACAGCGGTACCACCGAACTTGGACAGGAGGCGCACCAAGCCATAGCGGGTTCAACGTGGGCTGAGATGACCGGCGTGGGTCATTTCCCCATGTCCGAAAATCCTGCTGCATTTGTCGAGTACCTGAAACCGATCCTGGCACAGATTTCCTGAGAGGCAGCACATGATAAAGAACATTTTGCAGCCAACGGGTGATCAGGTCAGAGCGTTTCGCGATCGAGCGACCGGTGAGCCCATATCCATGCTGAACATGCTGAAGTTCAAGGCTAAAGCTGTTTACGAAGACGGTCGCGATGCTGATATTACTGGACGGCAAGCCTATTCCCGATATGCCCGTGGATTTCGATCGCTAATGGAGCCTCGTGGCTGTCGGGTGATCTACGCAGGTGCAGCGAGGGGGTTCCTGATTGGTGAAGGTGAGGGGAACTGGGATGCAATCTTTATTTTTGAATATCCATCGACCCAGGTGATGCTGGATATGTTCCGTGATGAAACCTACCAGGGCGAAGTTCAACCCCATCGGGCAGCGGCGCTGGAAGGCCAGCTGTTGATTGAGTGTGGTTCAGGATTTGATCTTGAGTGAGTTAAGGGTAGAGCCTATTGCTGAGAATTCCAGTGAGGTGATTGAATTTGAAGGTCACTCGATACTGCTCTGTAATTCAGCGGGTAAGCACTACGCCATCGCTAACCAGTGCTCTCATCAGGACTCTCCCCTGGTAAAGGGAAGGATCAGGAATGGGTACATTTCCTGTCCCCTGCATGGGGTGAGATTCAGCCTGGAAACGGGTGAACCCATGGGGGGACAATTGACCCGGGTGCCGATAAAAACCTACGAGCTTTCAGAGGTTCAATCAACGATCTGTATCAGGGTTACGTAGATCACCAGTACCAGGGTGATCAAAAAGAAGCGTCCACGTCTTCAGTGGTCACTGTTACTCCTGCCGGACAGTCTGCCTGTAACCGTTGCCCTTTTGCCGGTGCTATCGCGAATGACGGCAATGGAGTCTGCTCTGGCGTTCTCGACAGCTGAGCTGAACGTGCCGATAGTGCCAATAGCGCTGATAGTGCGAATAATACTAACAATGCAGATAGCAAAGTGCCGGGACACGGACAGGAAAATTTCTCAATGGCAGGTCTGTACCGGAGAATGCGCCCGAGTGTTCAGCGATCCATTGAAAAGTCATGGCCCGTAAACAGATCTGGTTCTTGACTGCCATTTCACTGGGGGCTATTTTTCGTCAGCAATAAATCAATTGAGCAGCAACATGTCCGAACAAACAGTGGTCGATATCGATTCTTACCCTAAGCAGGCGACACGGGGTTCCAAGATTGAGGGTTTTCGTTACACCTCCAAGGATTTCTTTGAAAGTGAATGGGAACACATGTGGACCAAAGTCTGGCTGTTGCTGGGCAGAGAGTCAGAATTGCCTGATGCCGGCGATTGGCAGATGGAACCTATAGGTCGTGAAGAAATTCTCATGGTCCGGCAGACCGATGGGAGTGTGAAGGCCTTTTACAACGTCTGCCAGCATCGGGGTAATCCACTGGTGGAGGATGAGAGTGGACATGTGCGCCGCTTCGTCTGCAAGTACCACAGCTGGGCCTTCATGCCCGACGGTGAGTTGAATTTCGCCCCGGATAAGGAGGACTTTCCTGAAGGCAACCCATGCGGAAAGTTGCGGCTGGAGGAGCTCCGGTGTGAAACGTTTGCCGGGTTTGTCTGGGTCAATATGGATCCGGATTGTGTCAGCCTGAGGGAGTACCTGGGCCCGATATGGGACGAGTGGCACGCGAGAGATATCCATCTGTGGCGTCGTACCATGGCGAATACCATGTGGTTGCCCTGTAACTGGAAAGTCGTTCTGGATAACTTTAATGAGTCCTACCATGTGCCTACCGTTCACATGGGAGCAACCACGGAAACCAATCGCAAGGAAATACGTGGACACATTAACACCTATTTCAAGGAAACCCGGTTTGATCTCTCCGATGAAGGCCATAATCGGATGATCATGGAAGGTGGGTATGGCGTTGGTTCGACGGACAAGGACGGTAATATTCTTGAACCTCTGGCGAGTCAGCTCCGCTATTGGGATCTTGACCCGGCTTCATTCAAAGGCAGGCCTGAAGATACCCGGCAGGTGCTGCAATCTGCGAAACGGAAACTTGGCCCCGAACGGGGCTTTACCCACTACGATCGAATACCTGACCAGCAGTTCACCGACGCTTTTCACTATACGCTTTTTCCGAACTTTGCGGTTTCTCTCTGGTCTGATGGTTTCCACTTTCTTCGAGCACGGCCGCACCGCAGTGACCCCGAGCAATGCCTGTTTGATAACTGGTGGTACGGCAGCCCGGCAGCTCTTGAGGCAGGTGTGGAGCGGGGTCCTTTTGACCGGGGAGTCGATGTTGAGAAGCGGATGTTGACATTCGGTGAGGATTCAATCGGCCTTGCTATTGAGGAAGATGTTGCTGTTTTTGTGACCCAGCAGCGTGGTTTCAGGTCCCGGGGCTTCAAGGGTGTATATCTCTCGGCGCAGGAAACCCGGATTCGCCGTTACCACGAGATGATTGATGATTACATCGATGGTCGAAGGCCTGGCTAAGCGCTAAAGCGAGTTTCTGAGCATCAGCTCCCGTGGGTGTGGCTCCAGATAATACTGCTGTTCGATGTACCCGCTGGGATGGCGTCTCAAGAAGTGATTGAGCAGCGTGATGGGAACGATCAGAGGTACCAGGCCGGTGCGATAGTCCTCGATCAAGCCGAGTAGATCCTGTTTATCTGCAGGACTCAGATCGTTTTTCAGGAAACCCATGATGTGCAGCAAAACATTGACGTGGGTCCCCCGGGTAGCCTGGCGCTTGAGTGTCTGCATGGCGAGGCTGAAATATTCAACTGCCAGTTTTTCAATGTCGCCTTTGCCGGCTTCAGCGATAAGGCGGCCCATCTTGCGAAAACCAGCTTCGTGGTGTGATTGCAGCAAAAACTTATGGCGACGGTGAAACTCAATCAGATTCGCCGGGGTCAAACCGGTTTGCCTGAGTTGCAGCCAGCGGAAGCGTGTAAAGACTCGAACGATAAAGTTCTCTCTCAGTCCTGGGTCCATTAACCTGCCCTCTTCCTCGACGGGCAGGGTCGGATCGGCCTGCATGACTGTTCTGGCGAATATCCCGGAGCCCGTTCGAGCGGGAGCTTTGTCGGGTTTGTCAGGGTAAACCTTGACGCGCTCCATACCGCAGGAAGGAGAGTCCTTTTTGAGGATAAAGCCGCTGAGCTGCTCCAGTTCTGGAATGGTTGATTGGCTGTAGTCCCTGAGCTGATCGGTAAAATCGACAGTGGCATCGTCCACTTTAACAGCGCGTGGTTCTTCGCCGAGATTTACCAGCCGGATAGGCGGACGAGGTATACCAAGGCCGATGCCGACTTCAGGGCAGTAGGACCGGTACCTGAAGTGTTCGCCCAGCTGCTTTGTGACGTATTTGTTGTGTTTATGACCGCCATCAAATCGAACTTCATTGCCCAGCAGGCAGCTGGAAATCCCCAGAAGCGGCTTGTCAATTGTCTCACTCACAACGGTCAAAAGTGCTTGCTATCGTCGGTCGAACTCGATGTGCAGTTCGGGAAGATTATGCAGAATCAGGCTGGGCTCGGCTGCAGGGGTGAAATTGGTATTCAGCCTGATATTTTCTAGCCGATCCAGAAGCGCGGGAAAACCCAGGGTTAGTTCCTGGCGAGCCAGCGGTGCGCCGATACAGAAGTGCACGCCGGAGCCAAACGCCATTTGCATACCTGCTTTCTTACGCTCCAGATCAACCTGGTCGGGATTAGGAAACTGCTTTTCGTCCATGTTAGCAGCGCCATAACGCAACATGACGAAAGACCCGGCTGGTATGCTGACACCGCCGAGCAGGGTATCTTCGGTTACCTTGCGTGGCAGTCCCTGTACGGGGGCTCGAATGCGCAAGGCCTCTTCGACAAATACCTTGATGCCCGCGGGATTGTCTCGCAGTTCTTCCTGGAGATGTGGGTTATGGCAGAGCAACCACATGGCCCAGCCGAAGGCGCTGGTTGTTGTTTCGTGCCCGGCAACCAGAAACTGTTGGAGAATCGATAGAATCTCGCCGTGCGTCAGCAGCCGGTCCTCTTCTTCCAATTTGCTGTTTGCCAGGATGGTGATCATGTCATTCAAGGGTTCTTCGCGTCTCGCTTCAGCGAGACCTACCAGCAGATTCTGCAGGTCAACCGCTACCTGCGCACGACGCAGCATCTCCTCGTTATCCAATTGTTGAATCCTCAGACCCGCAGCTGCGCAGGTTGCCGCGTCGTAGAAAAATTCGCGGTCTTCTTCAGGGATACCCAGTCTCACAGAAATGATCTCCAGAGGTACGGGAAATGCAAAACCTCTCATGAATTCCCCGTCGCTATCAGCGAAGGCATTCGCATGGCGGTCGATCACGGCCTGGACATCCGCTTCGCTCTTCCTGATTTCGCCGGCAGTAAACAACTGGCTGACCAATGAACGATACTTCGTGTGATCGGGTTCATCGAGAGTCAGCATTGTCGGCGGAGTTGGAATCATCTCGCGCATTTTCTGGCTGATAGACTCCTTGATGCCATCAGGCAGGTTTGCCAGGCCTGCATCGCGGGAAAATGCCATGAAGTCGTCATATTGACTGGAATACGTCTTGGTGTCGCGTATGACCTGGCGCAGCAGTTCATAGCTTGTTACGTAGTACATGTTGAGCTCAGGTACATGATAGACCGGTGCCTCATCCCTCAGCTGCTTGTACATAGGGTAGGGGTCGATAAGGTTCTGTAGGTCGAATACAGGGATGCTGCTTGAATCTGTCATGGTGTCTTTGCAGGTTCTGAGATCGAGTGATGATAGCATGGATGAGTACTTGAAAAGGAAAACTGAAACGCGTTCTAATCAATACGTGAGGAGGGGATCATGAAAATTGGCGCTGTATTTCCGCATCTCGAAATAGGCAGGGATCCGATCGTGATTCGCGATTGGGCGCAGGCCGCTGAAGAGATTGGCTATTCTCACCTGCTAGTCTATGACCATGTTATCGGGGCGGTTCACGAAGCACGCGAACCGCCGTTGTGGGGGCCTTACACAGAGGAATCACTTTTTCACGAGATCTTTGTGCTCTTTGGTTATTTTGCGGCCTGTACCCGTCGAGTGGGTTTGGCTAGTGGTATTGTTATCCTGCCCCAGAGACAGACTGTCCTGGTTGCAAAACAGGCTGCAGAGGTCGATTTGCTGTCGGGTGGGCGCCTCAGGCTTGGTGTCGGAACCGGCTGGAATTATGTTGAATATGACAGCTTGAATGAAAATTTCGACGATCGTGGCCAGCGGCAGGAAGAGCAGGTTGAGTTATTGCGTCGCCTCTGGCGGGAGCCGGTCCTGAGTTTTGATGGCCGTTGGCACCAGATAGATCGAGCAGGACTGAAGCCGTTGCCTGGGAGAGAGATTCCGATCTGGTTTGGGGGCTTTGCAGATGTAGCTTTTCGTCGGGCTGCCAGGATAGGCGACGGCTTTATTTTTGGCAGTAGCCAGGAACAGAACCTGCAGGCATTTGAGCGATTGAAAGGCTTTCTCGACGCCGAGGGGCGCACCAATTTCGGTATTGAGGCACTGGTCAACTACCAGGCGGGTCCCGATCAGTGGGCTGGGGACATTCAGGACTGGGTTGATGCCGGGGCCGATTATGTTGCCATGCGTGGTATGGCTTTAAGAGGAATGGGTGATGGTTTAGGCTCTCCCCAGGCACATATAGACGCGCTCAGCGAATACTGGCGCGAGGTGGGTGACCTGAGTACAGACAGTTAGTCTGTGAGGGTTAAAGACAAGCCGGCCCATAGAAATACAGATAGAAATACAGATAGAAATACAGATAGACAAAATTGGAAAAGGAGCAGGCAATGGCTGCACAACCGCAGGATGTTAGAACGATGGATGAGGCTTTTGAGAAATTGCTCGAAGCCGACTCGCATCCCGGTAATATCTCTGACGCTCTGAGGCGCAATAATCCGATGCCTCCGGGACCGACGCTCGTACCGGTGGCGCGTTACATTGATCACCGCTATCACGACCTGGAGAAAGAGAAGCTCTGGCGGAAGGTCTGGCAGATGGCGTGTCATGAAGATGATTTGCCGAATGTGGGCGACGTTGTGCCTTATGACATTGCGGGTATGTCGTTCCTCATCGTGAAAGTAGCGCATGATGAATACAAGGGGTTTTACAATGCCTGTCTCCACAGGGGACGAAAGCTTCGAGAAGCCCGGGCCAAGCAACTTGATGAGTTACGTTGTCCTTTCCATGGCTGGACATGGAATATAGATGGTTCCCTGAAACAGGTCCCCTGTGCCTATGACTACAATGGGCTTAACAGGGATGAGGAGGCGTTGCCTGAGGTTCGCCTGGCTCGATGGGGTCGGTTTATCTTTATTAATCCTGACCCTGATGCGGCACCCTTTGAAGACCATATCGGTGACCTGGCGTCGCAGTTTCCACTTCTGCCCTATGAGAAACGTTACAAGTCGGCCCACGTGGCCAAGATTGTGAGGGCTAACTGGAAGGTGGTTCAGGAGGCTTTCATGGAGTCCTATCATGTCCTGATGACGCATCCGCAGATTCTGACAGGGGGGGCAAACGATCTTTGTACGAAGTACGATGCTTTCGGTAACTATTCACGGGCCATTCGTTGTGGTGCCCTGGAAGGTTCGATGCCGACGTTCGAGCCCGTGGAGGTGGATGGCGTTCACAAGGTGCAACACCCTTTGAACGGCTGGGTTTACGAAGATCTCGGCGACGAGGTTGTGCAGGTCACCACGCCCAAGGGTAAAACCGGGAAATTTACAGTTGATGCGGATTGGCTTGAGGGTGAGCTGACTGATGCGAACCCCCACCTGTGTAATTGGGTTGGTGGCAGAAAACTCGCTGCGACAGCTATGGCCCAGGACCCGCGTACGATATCGAAGGTTCGTGAAAAACTGGGGAACATGGCTAATGCCAGGACCGTTGGTGCAGAGATGCAGAGAGAAATGTTACGGGATGTGGTGCCGTCTATTGCCGATACGATTCCTGACGTTGAACTGACTTCCTCCATCTACCTGACGCTGTTCCCGAACTATCACCCCTGGGGCTCATTCAATTCCATCAATTACCGTTTCAGGCCGAATGGCGATAACCCCGATGAATGCATCTGGGAATGCATGTTCCTGCAGCCGATCCCTGAGGACGGTGACTATGAGCCCGTTAAGGACATTCACTGGCTGGGTCCGGATGATGACTACACTGACGCCCCTGAGTTGGGCATGTTGGTCAAGGTCTTCAATCAGGACTTGCGTAACCTGACACATGTCTATGCAGGCATGAAAGCGACGGCAAGGGAGCATCTGCGTTTGGCTGATTATAACGAACTTAAACTCCGGCACTTTCATGAACTCTATGAGGAGTGGGTGGGTGATGTTTAATGAATAGCCGTAGGAATCCGTGGCAAACGCCGACGCCGACCGCTGCCAGGCCGTTATCACCGGAAGGCATTGCGGATGCAGTGTTGAAAATAATCGTGGATGACAGTGTTGCCCGGGACTATGGAGACTGTGTGCTGATGGCGAACGAGCCGGGGGAGGGGTAACTGATGGCCATCGATAAAATCAATTTGCCGCACGGACACGACCCTACCGACAATATCTGGGAAGTAATCTACACCCAGCGGGCGATTCGTTACTGGCAGGACAGAAAAGTGCCGCGGGAATTGCTCGAGCAGGTGATTGAAGCCGGCTCCAAGGCACCCAGCGGTTCGAACCTGCAGCCCTGGGTTTTTCTGGTCGTTGATGACGACGAAAAACGCGCGACTATTTCCGCGGCGCTTCGGGAAGTATTCGAAGCAAGCCCCGCGAGACAATTGGTGGAGGCAGGCGAAAACTCCGAAGACAGGACTCAGCGACTGATGCTGAAGGGAGCCAGGGAATTTTTCTTGAAGCTCGAGAAGGCTCCGGCATTGATTGTTCCCTGTCTCTACAGGCTCAATTCACCGACCCAGGATCCGGCATCCCTGCTTGCCGGTAGCTCGATCTATACGGCCGTACAAAATATCATGCTGGCGGCCCGTGCGCTGGGGCTGGGGACAGTGATGACAACGGCCCAGGGAATGATCGAAGGGACACTCCGGGAGACATTACGCATCCCTGAAGATGCCTATCCAGTCGCGTTCATACCGATAGGTTACCCGGATGCTAATTTTGGGCCAACCTCCCGGAAAGGCCTGGAAGAGATTCTCTGCTGGAATGAATGGTCATGACCAGCAATCGTCAATGGTTGGTTGATGGGGACCCTCGTGGCAGGGCCTTGATGCTCTCCGACTGGAGGCAGGAAGAAGCCGAACTTGCCCCGTTGGGGGAGGAAGAGGTGCGGGTGAGAACTGAATTCCTGGCTTTCCAGCCGGCGCAGAAAGGCCAGATGGAAGTTATACCCGGCTACTCGCGCGGCGACCTGCGCGGCAAAGTTATGGGAGCGGAAGGTATTGGCGAAGTCATCGAAAGCAACTGTCCCGGTATAGGAGTGGGTGCCAAAGTTATCGGCCCGCTTGGCTGGCAGGAGTTTGCAGACCTGAATCCTCGCCAGGTTACCGTGGTTCCTGATGACGATTTGTTGACCGCGCGCCTGGGCCCTTTGGGTTCGAGTGGTTTAACGGCTTATTTTGGGCTGCTCAGGATTGGTCAGCCGGAAGCTGGTGATACCGTGGTGGTGTCCGGGGCTGCCGGGGCAGTAGGCTCGACGGCAGGCCAAATCGCCAAGATCTGTGGCTGTCATGTTATTGGCACCGCAGGAGGGCCTGAGAAATGCGATTGGCTGGTCAACGAGGTTGGCTATGATGCGGCGATCGACTACAAGAATGACAATGTCAAAGCCAGGCTGAAAGAATTGGCTGGTGGAGGGATTAATGTTTTCTTCGATAATGTCGGCGGGCCCGTGTTGAATGATGTTCTAGCCCGTATTGCACCACGGGCTCGGGTTATTGTCTGTGGAGGAATCTCGCGATACGAGCAGGAAACATTACCAGCGGGTCCTGCCAATTATTTCAACATTGTTTTCCGGCAGGCTAGGATCGAAGGGTTTCTGCTAAGCGGTTACGAAAAAGAATATCCGCAGGCCATGGAGCGCATGACCCAGTGGCTTCGAGAAGGTCGCTTGGTCTATCGAGAGGATGTCCAGGAAGGTTTTGACAATATCCCAGCAACGCTGCTCAGCCTGTTCAAGGGGCCAAATTTCGGTAAGCAGTTGCTGAGGCTGAGTTAACCGTAACATTTGCAACCAGCTCTTACTGCTATCCAAAGCGGCCAAGTAACTTATAGCAGGTTGTAAACTGGTGAAGATGCCCAATATGGTGTTTTGCTGCCTGTCACTGTCACCTGTTGCTCTCACTGTCACGCTAGTCCGTTATGACAGGATGCGTCAGAGGACATTGCCTTGTAAAACGCTTCCCTCAATCCTTCTGCAGAAGGAATCGGTCAGGTAGACCGGTGAAGAATTGAACTGAGTCGGGTCTGTTCGCGCCGGGTTAGCGGCCCTGAGTTGATCTCTGGCTTAGCAGCAGTATTGTTCCTATCGTCATGATGACTGCGACACCGGTCAGCAGCCAGAGCCCCGAACTGAAGCCCGTGGCGGGGGTATAGAGCATCCCGAGCAGCAGGGGGCCCAGGACTCCGCCAACTTCAGCCGCAGTGAAGAAAATACCACTGGCGATGCCAACGTAACGTTCCCCTATCTCCGGCAGCTCGACAAGAGTCAGGATGAGCACAGTCATCAGACTGGATTTCGCCAGCCCTTGCAGCAGCAGACCGATCATTAAGATGTTGCCGGTGTTCGAGCGCAGCATCAGGCTGGCGAACAGCGAGGCGACTGCCAGCGCAATCAGGATGTGAAATCGGCGTTCAGGGGTGGCCAGCCTCGGAATAATCAGAGACCCGGCGATACCAATAATCGTCGGTATGGTCGCCCAGTAGCCCGCTTCTGCGGGGCTCATGCCATGGGTCTTGAGAATCTCCGGTAACCAGTTGTTCAGGCTGTGATTGAAGAGAAATACGCAAACGCTCAGGCCGAGCAGGATCAACACTGTCGGCCTGGCCAGCAAATGACCTACTATTCGGAGTTGGGGGCTTCCGGTTCGGGTCTGTGTTGTGTCGCTCGGTTCGCGTGCGGCCAGCATATACCAGAAGACCGAAACTGCTATTGCTGTGCCTCCCCAAAGTAACAGGACATTACGCCAGGAGTTTTCAAGTAACGGTAGTAACAGGGGATTAGTCAAGGACAGGGAGATAGCGCCGCCAATCGCCGGGCCCGTCATGTAGATCCCCATGGCGAGGCCACGACTGGATCCTTCAAAGTTCGCGACGACAACCTTGGGCGCGCCGGCGGAGATGATTGGGCCGCCAAGGCCGAACAGCATAACTCCAAATACCAGTGTCTGGGGGTCGACGGCATAGGCTCTGGCGATTGCAGACAGGCCGATCAGCAGGCCGCCCAGGGCCAGCGCGGGGCGTGGCCCGATCCTGTCGAGCAATAGTCCCGCGGGTACGGCGGCTGCGATGTAAACCAGCTGCCAGGCGCCCATGGCCAGACCCATTTCGCTGTGAGTCATGGTGAGGTCGTCTATGACTAATGCGGCAATGGGCGCCAGGCTTGTTGCTATCAGACCGAAGGCACCGTAGAGCAACCAGACTCCAAACAGCAATAGCCAGCGTTGCGCAGTCATGACTTCCCAGCATCAGTTTGACGTTTGATTGTAACGTGTCCCAGAAGAATTAAACTATGGGAAACACCACTTTATCGGGGCAGAGCAGGATGAACAGGGTTAGGGACGTGACCCCACGTCAACAGGAACGGCGTGATCGTATTCTTGAATGCACTCGTCTGCAGGTTGCAAGACTCGGTTATGAGGGGGTCAATATGCGAGATCTTGCGATCGCTGCGAACGTTTCAACTGCTACGCTTTATAACCTCTATAACAGCAAAGACGAGCTGATTTTGGCGGCTGTTCAGGATTTACTCCAAAACATCAGGGAATCCCTGCGATATCACCCGCCCGGATTGTCTCACCTGATGGCAAGATTCGAATTCATTGCTGATGTTATTGTTGATAACCCCAGATATGCCGATGCGATGGGTCGGATGTTGTTTGCGGCCGAGCCTTCCGCCCCAATCGTTGGGAAACTGATTACGGAGAGCCGCGATCAGATCATAGTTGATCTTGAGACGATGCGAGCTGAGAAGGATCTAATCAGTTCAGTGGATTTGGAGAAGCTCGCCCGAGATCTCACAGCCAATTCCTGGGCGTCAATACTAATGCTGATGAAAGGTTTTATTGCCCTGCACAATTTTAGGGACGAGTATCTCGGTGCCGTGAGTGCCATGCTTCTACCCTGGCTGCATGACTCTCTTGAACAGCGCTTTCGTGAGAAAACGGGGCTGATACGCTAGATCGCCTCGACTGCTCTCAGGTTTTCAAGATCGCTGTCTGACAGATCTAGAAACTCCCGTAGAACGCTGTTGGTGCTTTCGCCGAGCTGCTCGCCCGGACGCAGGGCTGGCGGGTCGATTTCGCTGAAGCGAATGGGCGTCTGGAAAAGTGAAACCTCGCCAAGTCCGCTGTGTTCGAACTTCTGCAGAGAGCCCCTGGCCACCATGTGGGGGTCTTCGACGGGTTCCGGGATGGTCTGCACAGGGGCGCAGATGACCCCGTGGTGCTGGCAGCGGGCGGTGATTTCCTGTCGATAAAGCTCCCGGGTCCAGGCA